>DATFET010000223.1:0-4222 GCA_035250835.1 Anaerolineales bacterium | reverse complement strand
GGTGAAGGGACGTTTTTCATAAAAAACGATCCGGTTCAGATATTCATCCAGGCTGAGCTTGCCTTCTTCATACGTATCGAAGGTCAGGTGATGACGCTCATTCATCTCGTCGTAGTTCAGGTCAAATTTGTCAGCCGCACGGGCGCGTATCGTATGATCCCAGCCATTCGTCAGCAGGACGCCGCCGATATCCAGGAATAAAGTCGTGATCGCGGAAGAGACGATCATGAGCGCGCCTCCTCAGGCTCCAGAGCAGCCGTCAATTCCTCTTTGAGCGCTACGAGTCCTTCCACGCTGTCCGAGCCAAGGTAGATGCGTCCCACGCGCCGCCCGTGCTTTTGCAGCGCTTCCAGATCGCCCATCGCCTGAGCTTGCTTGAACGTTCCAAGGGTATACGGAGCGCCAGGGATAGGGGCATCTTCAACATCCTTGGCGGTCAACTGCAGGAACAAACCTGTATTGGGGCCGCCCTTATGGAATTGGCCTGTGGAATGCAGGAAGCGGGGACCATATCCCAGGGTGGTTGCCAGATGCAGGTGATCCTGCAGGATGCTGCGAATATCTTTTAATGCTTTGTCATTGGCTGAGTTCTCTGGAATAAAAGCCATCAGCGCCAGATAATTTCCAGGATGGGCATGCGCCAGAAACTGTCTCAGCACATCCGGCGAAGCGGCAGCTTTCTCATCGAAGTAAAATTTGAGCGGATCCTGGATCAGAGATGGCTCTTCTTCAGGCAGTTTCCCCAGCTTCCGCACCAGCGCCAGGATTCGGTTTGTATTGTCCTTGCTCTCCTGAACGTTGGGCTGGTCGAAGGGATTGATGCCGAGGATCGCGCCCGCCGCCGCGGTGGCGATTTCCCAGCGGAAAAATTCCTGCCCCAGATCCCAAAGATCCTGCAAATCGATGGTAATCACGGGCTGGCCCGCCTCACGCAGCGCCTGCGCGCCGCGCTCCAATGCATCATCCACTGCGTCCTTCATGCGAAAGTAGATGAACACGCGATCCTCTCCATAGACGGCTGGCTCGCCCAGAGGCTCACCAGCGATTGGCAACAGGCCCTCGCCATCCTTCCCGGTGCTTTCCGCCAGAAGCTGCTCAAGCCACATTCCCAGAGACGAAATCGGCTCTGGGATGAGGAAGGTTACTTTGTCGCGTTTATGGTTCCGCGCCAGCTTGCCTAACGCCGCGCCCAGAATCAGCCCCGGGTTTTCCCCGGCGGGTACACAGGAGTCACAGGCATGCGCCATGCGCAGGGCGCGCTCCAGGAGTTCATCCAGATCCATTCCCATCAGAGCAGCCGGGACCAGGCCAAAATAGGAAAGAGCCGAGTAGCGTCCGCCGATGTCGGCAAAGTTAAGAAAGGTCTTTCGATACGCCCGCTCCTGCGCCGTCTTTACCAGCGGCGCGCCGAGGTCGGTGATCGCACAGAAGTTCTCGCCCGCTCGTTCGCCTTTTATCTGCTTTACCTTCTGGTAAAAATAGTCCGCAAGGGCAAGGGGTTCTGCGGTAGTCCCTGATTTGCTGGCAACGATAAAAAGCGTTTCCTCAATCGGGAGCATCTGTTCGATCTTTAGGATGGTGCCTGGATCCGTGGAATCCAGCACGGTCAGCGGCAAGCCATCCCCCTGCGATGTAAATGTACGTTCGAAGACCAATGGAGTCAGGCTGCTGCCGCCCATGCCCATATGCAGCACATGGCGAAAGCCGGCTTTGAGGATATCCTTCTTGAATGCCTCAAGCTCCCCCAAATTTGCTTCCATTTTTTCGGGAACGTGCAGCCACCCGAGCGCGTTGAGAATCTCACCCTGCTGCTCTGGATCCCTCGTCCAAAGGCTGGGGTCCTTCTGCCATAAGCGATTGTTGAATTGCATGGTCTCCAGGCTGCTGATCTGTGCCTGCACTGCTTTCTGATATTGTCCCAGATCCAAAGCCTGCCGGTCAACAGGCTCTTCGAGGGCGGCGCCTCTTTTTTCCTTTAAAGCGGCCATCAATTTTTCGAAGGCTTTATCGAATTTCGCCACCCCTTCATCTTCCAGTTGCTGCGTCACGGCATCCAGATCGATTCCAGCCTGCGCCAGGCGTTCGAGGACGCGGTAGGCTGCCTGCGTGTTTACTCCCAGCCGTGAGGCGGGTTTGCCATGCTCGCGAAAGGCATGGAGGGTCTCCAATGGAACGGTGTTGATCGTCTCGGGACCAATCAAGGCTTCCACGTACTTTACATCGCTGTACTCAGGGTTTTTGGTACCGGTGCTAGCCCAGAGCAGCCGCTGAGGTTGAGCGCCCTGTTTCGATAATTTTTCGAATCGCTGGCTGCCAAAGATTTCCTGATAGATCTGGTACGCCACTTTCGCGCTGGCGATCGCGGCCTGTCCGCGCAGCCCAGCCGCCTGCTCAGCGGCGGGTCCACCCTGCTGTTCAAGTTTCTCCAGCATGGGATCGACCAGCACGTCGATGCGGCTCAGGAAGAAGCTGGCGACCGAAGCGACCCGGTCCAGCGGCCTGCCGCGCGCTGCCAGGGTTTCCAGGCCAGCCAGGTAGGCATCTGCCACCTCGCGGTAGCGCGGCAGTCCGAACAGGAGCGTGATGTTGACATTGATCCCTTCCGCAGTCAATTGCTGGATGGCGGGCAGTCCCTCGCGGGTGGCCGGGACTTTGATGAAAATGTTGGGGCGGTCGACTGCATTCCAGAGACGCCGTGCTTCGGCAATCGTGCCGGCGGTATCATGCGCCAGTTTGGGAGAGACCTCCAGGCTGACGAATCCATCCCCGCCTTCCAGACGATCATAGGCCGGACGGAAAAGATCCGCGGCGCGCTGGATATCGTCTATGGCGAGCGCTTCGAATATCTCCTGGACGCTCTTGCCCTCCAACGCCAGGGAGCGAATGTCGCTGTCATAATCGTGGCTGCCCGCGATGGCTTTCTGAAAAATGGATGGATTCGAGGTCATGCCGCTGGCGCCATCCTGCTCGATCAGCCTCTGTATATCTCCATTATCAAGAGCACTGCGCCGGAGAAAATCCAGCCAGATGCTTTGCCCCAGACTCTCCAGAATCAATAAAGGATTCTTTTTCATTTCACTACTCCTTACATTCCAAGGCAGCTGCCTTTGCCAGACGCCGTTCGAAGCGTTCGGCTTTCACATGGTGAGCTGCCAGATATATTTGAACGATCTCCCATGCCAGTGCAAACCCGATCACGCGCCCGCCCAGGCAAAGCAGGTTCATATCATCGTCCTCGACGCCCTGATGGGCGGAGAAGCTTTCGTGGATCAGCGCTGACCGTACACCAGGGACTTTATTGGCAGTGAAGCTGGCGCCCACACCGCTGCCGCAAACGGCGATGCCGCGCTCCACCTCTCCCTGCGCGACTGCCCTCGCCAGAGGGATCACAAAGTCCGGATAATCATCTGCGGGATTCAAACTGTACGCGCCAAAATCCGTTACCGTGTGTCCGGAATCCCGCAGCGCGTTCAGGATCGGTTCCTTTAGAACGTAGCCGCCGTGATCAGTTGCGAATCCAATCTTCATCGCTGCCTCTTTCCGATAGCGTTAGACCTTCTCCGGCTGGTTGACAATTGCGAGAGCTTTCTGGACGACATGCTCGATCGTAAAACCGTACTCGCGCATGATGGTCTCGCCCGGAGCCGACGCGCCAAAGCGATCCACGCCGATCGTGGCGATGCCTGGCCCCACATAAGGCCGCCAGCCCAGCGAGACCCCCGCTTCCACTGCCAGCATGGGTATCTCTGGAGGCAGCACCGCCTCCTTATATTCATCGGGCTGTGTATCAAACAAATTCCAGCACGGCATGCTGACCAGGCGCGCTCTTACGCCTTCCGACTCCAGTTTTTGGCGCGCGGCGAGCGCCAGATGCACCTCGGAACCGGTAGCGATCAATGTAATATCGGGAGGTGGATTACCGGCTGCATGTTCGAGCACGTATCCGCCGGAGCGGACACCGAGCGAAATCTGTGGATATTTCTGCGGATCGAGGACCGGCACTTTCTGGCGGGTCAACACTAGGCAAACCGGTCCGCCGGTGTGTTCAATGGCAATTCGCCAGGCTATGGCGGTCTCGTTCGCGTCGGCCGGGCGGATGACCAGCAGATTCGGGATGGAACGCAGCCCCAGCAGCTGCTCGACGGGCTGGTGCGTGGGGCCATCCTGACCCAGTGCGATGCTGTCATGCGTAAAGACATAGATCACATGCAGCCCGGTCAGG
>DATFET010000201.1:0-9346 GCA_035250835.1 Anaerolineales bacterium | reverse complement strand
GGTGAATGCCTTCGACGCGGCTCTGACCGAAGCCGGCGTACCGCATGAAATCGAGATCTATGCCGGACAGCCACATGCCTTTGTCCAGGACGCGCAGGGAATCCGAGCGGGCGGTGCACAGGGCGATGCCTGGGAACAGATGCTTAACTTCCTGGAGGCGAACCTGAAAAATAAGTCATCCCAGCAGAGAGATTCAATTTTGGCTGACTACACTGTCCCCTTCGCATGGAAGTATTACGCCATGCTGGTCTATGAACACACCTTTGGCTCTGCAGGTCATGTACATTAGACCAAACGAAAGACCTTCGAGCATTTCGTCTCGAAGGTCTTGCCTCTCTACCTGAATGCTTGTTCCTGTTTACTCACTTACCGAACTTCTTCCTGAATGCCTCTGTCAGCGCAGGGACGATCTGGAATAAATCACCCACAACACCATAGCGCGCTTGTTTGAAGATGGGGGCATCTGAATCCTTGTTGATGGCGACGATCACTTTGGCATTTCGCATCCCCACCAGGTGCTGGATCGCGCCCGAGATCCCACAGGCGATGTATAAATCCGGCGTGACGACTTTGCCGGTCTGCCCGACCTGATGCGAGTAAGGGATGTACCCCGCATCCACGGCTGCCCGGGAGGCACCGACCGCGCCGCCCAGGACTTGGGCCAATTCCGTCACGAGCGCAAATCCCTGTTGAGCGCGCCACAATTCGGCCTGTTTATCGTCCATGCCGGCGGGAGGCTGGAGAGATGGATTGTTCGAAATGCCGCGTCCGCCTGAGACGATGACTCCCGCATCACCCAAATTCACCGCGCTTTCCGAAGCGGAATATCCTTCGACAGTTGTGATTGCATCCGCCTTCACGTCAATTTTTGTGGTGGTGCCAGTTTTACCCGCGTCCGCATCGGGTTTGGGGAAGGCGCGGCCGCGGATCGTCGCCATGACGGGCTTACCCGTGCAAACGGTCTTCTCAAGCACCTTGCCTTCGTAAATCGGACGAGTCGCGACCAGTTGATCACCGTTTAATTCAAGACCTGAAATATCGGCCAGCACGCCCGTGTTCAAATCGACGGCTGTCATCGCGGCCAGCTCACGGGTGCGCGCCGTTGTCGGGAACAGGATCAGGTCCGGGCTTTGTGCGGGGACGAGCGCCGAGAGGGTGGATGCATACGCTTCGGCGCGGTAATCCGTCAGCGCGGGGTCATCCGCAACCAGGGCTTCATCGGCGCCATGTTCAAAGGCGGATTTCGCGACCGCATCCACGCCCGAGCCAAAGATGACCGCGCGGGCAGTGCCAAGTGACTTTGCCAATCCGAGCGCCTCCCACGAGGCAGGCTGGACCTCGCCTTTGAAGTGGTCGATGTACACCAGGGTTTTCATAGCACTTTCTCCGCAAGGATTTTGTCGGCAAGCCTATCTGCGATCTCGGCCGGGCTTTCACCAGAGATGATCTCAACGGTCGTTTCACGGACCGGCGGATTCATCAGTTCCATGCGTTTGACGACGGCTTGCGGCGCGGCGATCCCAAGGTCAGCCAGCGACCAGATGGGGATGTTCGCCTTCGACGCTTTACGGATGCCCATGAAGGATGGATAGCGCGGCTCGCCAATGCTTTGGACAACGCTCACTACCGCGGGCAGCTTGGCGCTGACGGTCTGCCTACCCTCTTCGATGACACGCTCAACAGTTGCGCTTCCATCCTGGACCTTAATCTGGCCAGCCAACCCCAGCATGGGCCAGCCAAGGACGCGGGCTGTCTGCGCAGGAGTAATGCCGGCGCCATTATCGAGGGTCTGGCGACCACAAACAACCATGTCCGCGCCGAGCTTCTGGATCGCGGCAGCCAGCACGCGCGCCGCACCGACAGTATCGAGGTCGGTGAGCACCGGGTCTGAGACGAGGACTGCTTCATCCGCGCCCATGGCAAGCGCGTGCTTGAGCGCCTCCCTGGCAGACTCGGGTCCGATGCACAGAGCGGTGACCGTGCTGAGCGAAGACGAAGCGCCATCAGTCGCTTCCTTCTGCTGGAGCGCGCCTTCCACTGCGTACTCATCGAACGGGTTGATGACCAGCGGCGCGTCTCCCCATGTGACTCGCCCGTTCTCGGCTCTCACTTTCGCTTCCGAGTCGGGCACTTGTTTGATACAGGCAATGATTTTCAAGAGAGTCCTCCTACGTAAGATTTACAACTTCAGATTTTCGTTTGTAAAATTTCTATCTTAGTTTCTATCGTTGCAAGGAAGAGTTCTTCGCATTGAAGTAATATCTTTTATTGGAAATGAGATTACTTCTCGAAGACTCGCACTGACCAATTATCCCAGATATGCCTTCAGTACCAAAACATCTGCTGCAAGGACTGCCAAAATTCCAATTGCGCTAAACAGTTTCTGCCAAAATACCCAGCGCTCCTTGTTCTCCATCCGCTTGAGAAAGAACTGGCGGAAAGGATAAATGGAAGGTTCGCGGGTAAGGCTATTATAAATGTCCTGATAGTACTGTTCTGTTCTGAACCACAGCCGGTAGGAGTTCGAAAAGAATATCAGGCTGAAGAACAGGAAGGCGATTACAAATCCGAGGGAGGGTTGGGTTATCATTTCTATCACGAAGGGATATGAATATCATCAAGGTATTTTAAAAGCACAAAAGAATTCCTTCGTGCTTCTTGGTGCCCTTCATGTTTAGGAATGTTACCCCCGCCAGTACTCTTCATCATACGCAGGGATTTCACAACGCAGCGGCTTGTCGGTTCGTTCGCCGAGGGCATAGCCTGCCTGGATGAGGGTCTGCACCTCGCTGGAGCCTTCATAGATGACTGCCCCTTTGGAATTGCGCAGATAGCGCTCCACATCGTACTCGTCGCTGAATCCGTACGCGCCGTGGATCTGGATCGCTTCGTTGGCTGCACTGAATGAGGCTTCAGTGGCGAACTTCTTGGCAAACGACGTTTCACGCGTGCAGCGTTTGCCCTGGTTTTTGAGCCAGCCTGCCTGGTAGTACAGCAGTCGCGCAATCTCGTAATCCTGCGACATCTTGGCGATCTTCTCCTGAATGAGCTGGTGCTCGGCGATCGGCTTGCCAAAGGTCTTGCGCGTCTTTGCATATTTCAGGCTGGCGTCGAGCGAGGCGCGGATGATCCCCGTCGCGCCGGATGCCACAGTATAGCGCCCATGGTCGAACCCAGACATGGTGATCTTGAAGCCCTCGCCCTCTTCGCCAATGCGATTCGCTACGGGAATTTTAGCATCGGTGAACGAGATCCAGCCGGTCGAGCCAGCCCGCACTCCCAGCTTGCCGTGCAGGTCGCCTGTTTTGACGCCTTCACTGTGCAGGTCCACGATGAAGGACGACAATCCCTCGGACGGCTTTCGGGCAGATGGAGTCGTTTTAACGGTGACCAGCGCCAGGTCCGCTTTGGAGGCGAGCGAGATCCACATCTTTTCGCCGTTCAGGATGTAGAAGTCACCATCCCGTTTTGCGGACGTGGTCATCGCCGCCACGTCGGACCCCATGCCGGGTTCCGTGAAAGCGCCGCATCCGATCTTTTCGCCCTTCGCCAGCGGGACGAGGAACTTCTGTTTCTGCTCTTCCGTGCCCCACTGAAAGAGGGACATGCTGCATAAACCGGTATGGACGGACATCACCACGCGCAAATGAGTATCCACAGCTTCGAGCTCCTCACAGGCCAGCCCCCAGGCGAGGAAGTCCATGCCCTGCCCGCCGTATCGGACGGGGAAGGGCAGGCCGAGGATGCCCAGCTCACCCATGCGTTTCAGCATAAAGGGGATGGGTTCCTGTTTGCGATCGTATTCCTTGATCACGGGCGCGATCTCTTTTTGGGCAAAATCACGCACCATCTTTTGCGTCATCTGTTGTTCCTGGTTGAGGGAGAAGTCCATGGGGTTTCCTGTGTGAAGATTTTCTCTACCGCCTGTCCCACTCACCGGCATTCTGTGAAGTTACTGGTTATGAATTTACCTGTCTCGTAAGGGAAATTATGCGGTACATGGTAATTATACCCGCTGGGTGAAGGCTGCCGATTCATGACCGGCTGGGAGTGGTTGCTTTTAAATAAAAAAGCCCGATGCAATCGGCGAATTTGCATCGGGCTAGGGTTTATAGGTGTCTACTCTCATGACTTCTTCTCGACACCCATGTTGCTCAGCTCATCCGTGTTGATGTTCGAGACGAGCAGGTCCGCGCCAGCCAGGACTACGAACAGGAGCAGTAGGATTAGTACAATGATCGCAAACATACTCCACTCCTTTCTTCACGCTTACATTAACCACGTAGTGGTCGAAAAGTTATATCCCCTAACAGTACTGTTTTGATTCCGTAATTTACTGTTGGCAGGGACATAGTACAAGACGCATAAATCTATTTTTTGTTCCATACATTCATACGCCAACAGGAAGATAGAGTTGCAGCTGATTACCTTACACAATGGTTTTTGGACGCAGAAAAAGGCTGATTTTCGCTGATTCAAGAAAGAAAATCTGCGTTTTCAGCGTGAATCAGCGTCCCAATTTTGAAAGTGTAAGGTAATCAAGAGTTGCAGATACTTTGTTGCCACGGGCAGTGGCCTCCTACAAAGGTCTGCTGCATTCATTATAGCACATATGTTCTAATCTGTTCCTTAATAAATGTTGATACATATTCTAAGTTGACACCTTAAAGAAATTGAAAACTGAAGAACAGAGCTGCGCGATTGAGGTAGTCATCACTTCTGCATCACTCATCTGGCGTTGCTGGTCTTCGTGATGGCTCAAGCCTTTCAAATTGTGTTTCCATGGATTCCTCCGTTTCGCTTTGGTGTGGTAACTGCAACTCTAGCAGAGACCACATGGATTTCAAGTCACGTAGCAACTTGAGTTAAGTAACTGATGTTACGCACCTATCTGCGAGTTCAAACAACCTGCGGAGTGTAGATACCCCGAGAACAAGGGTGCGGGCGCCGAAGGGCCCGCACCCTTGTTCTCGGGCTTTTTCAAGATATTCTGCGTAAGGTGAGTTAAGTAAATTATGCGGCACTTTGTAAAATACATGATTCTTGAACATATACAAATATGTAGTAATACCTCTACCTATTGCCTGATAATCGTCGCGCCTCCCGTGAAATTTTCACATTATCAAAATCCACATGATAAAATGCCGCCGATGAACTGGTATAAAACAGCTCTCGAAATCTCCACCCGAGGCAAGGGACTGCATGACATCACTGAAACCGTGCGAGTCCAACTGCATAGCTGGAACGTTCAGGAAGGTATGTGCTTTCTTTTCCTGCCGCACACCAGCGCCTCGCTGGTCCTCAGCGAAAACTGGGATCCAACTGCCCGCGCCGACCTGGAGACCTTCATGGAGCGCCTGGTTCCCGAGCGCGGCGATTGGTATACCCACGATCTCGAAGGCCCCGATGACGCCACCTCCCACATCCGCGCCATGTTGACCGATACCCGTGTAACTATTCCAGTAGATAACGGCAATCTATCCCTGGGCACCTGGCAGGGAATTTACATCTTCGAGCACCGCGCCCGCCCACATCGAAGAAATGTCTTGATGCGCGTTCTAAGTGTGGAGTAACAATAAAAAAGAGCCGGGCAGACTATTAAAAGTGACAGTCACCTCCAAGGTGACTGTCACTTTTGTATTTCCTATTTCTTCCCAAACTTCTGCATCAAAATATCATGTAACGTCGGCTGACCGATCTCCTGCAGTTCGTAGCGCACACGCTGATGGGGCTTCGTGAGCGTGATGATGCGCGTCAGGTCGATGGGTGTTCCCACCACGACCATATCCACATCCGATTTGTTGATGGTCTCCTCCAGGTCTTTCATCTGCGCGCCGCCGTAGCCCATGGCGGGAAGGATGGGACCGGTCTTCGGATATTTCTCGTACGTGGCCGCGATGGTTTTGACCGCAAATGGGCGCGGGTCCACGATCTCTTTGGCGCCAAAGCGCCGTGCCGCGACATAGCCTGCGCCATATGCCATGTCGCCGTGTGTGAGCGTGGGACCATCCTCCACGACCAGGACGCGTTTGCCGCGGATCGCTTCGGGGTCATCCACGAACAATGGGGAGGCGCCTTCGATCTGGATCGCCTTCGGGTTCAGCCTGCGCAGCGACTGGCGCACCTTGATCACATTTTCAGGGTCGGCTGTGTCCACTTTGTTGATAACGAATACGTCCGCAAGTCGGGCGTTCGTCTCGCCCGGGTGATAGGAGGACTCGTGACCAGGACGGTGCGGATCGGCTACCACGATCTGCAGGTCAGGCTTATAGAACGGGAAATCGTTATTTCCGCCGTCCCACAGGACGATATCCACCTCCTGCTCGGCCTGGCGCAGGATTTTTTCGTAATCCACGCCAGCATAGACGATCACGCCGTTGTCGAGATGGGGTTCGAATTCCTCACGCTCTTCGATGGTTGTCTCATGTTCGTCCAAATCATCGTAATCGGCGAAGCGCTGGACTTCCTGGCGTATCAGGTTCCCATAAGGCATCGGGTGACGGATCGCGGCGACCTTGTAACCCATGTCTCTCAGGATCAGGGAGACCCGCCTCGTCGTCTGACTTTTACCGGATCCTGTCCGAACGGCGCAGACCGACACGACCGGCTTCACCGACTTGACCTGGGTGTAGCGCGTGCCCATCAGGCGGAAGTCCGCGCCCGCCGCAGTCACTGCTGCGGCTTTATGCATCACATATTCATGGGGAACATCGCTGTAGGCAAAGACCACCTGCTCCACGCCATGCTGCTGGATCAGGTCAACAAGCTCCTCTTCCGCCCGGATGGGAATCCCGCTCGGGTACAACTCACCCGCAAGCTCGGGCGGATAGAGGCGTCCCTCGATGTCTGGGATCTGGGTTGCAGTGAAGGCAACAACCTCATAATCCTTGTTGCCGCGGAAGAACGTGTTAAAGTTGTGGAAGTCACGTCCCGCCGCGCCCATGATAAGAGTTTTGATTGGCATAGGATTCTCCTATAAATAAAGTCACGCTGAGGACAGTGTCCGGAAGTGCCCTGCTTTGGTTTTGAGCCCTTCCGTTTTTACCCAGGTGACTTAATCACCATTTATTGTATGTCGATGCGAGCTGGGACCGCGCTGAGCGGAGGAACAATGTTCTTCTGTTCCGCAGACGAAGCGGCTCCCTAACGAAGCAATCTCCAATTAATCAAGAAATGTTATTGATCCTCAATTCGTTGTGCTGAGAGGAGATTGCTTCGCCCTGCGCTTCGACTACGCTATCGCTCTGCTCAGTGTGAGGGGCTCGCAACGACATATGCAATACAAATAATTCAGGCTAAACGTTATCTTTACGTTTAGCCTGATTCCTACATGACCTCGGGCGCCTGGATGTCCAGAAGACGCAGGGCATTGGCAATTGTTTGTTTCGCTGCGGCGACAAGTCTCAGGCGGGCATTCTTCACACTTTCATCCTCACTCTGCAGGACCGGCACTGCATGATAGAACGAGTGGAACGCGTTCGCCAGGTCATAGGCATAGGCCGCCATCACCAGCGGGCGATACTCATTGGCCGCCTGCTGCACTGCGTTCGGGAAGCACGAGATCTGCTCAATCAGCTCGATTTCATGCCTGGTTAATTCATGGTCAAAAGACGTAGGTCCGGTTTTACTCGACTTTTGACCATCGACCTTTGACTTCTTCAGAATCGAGTTTGCTCTCACATGTGCATTCTGGATATAGGGTCCTGTTCGCCCATCGAACGACAGCGCTTCGTTGATATCGAAAACAATATCCTTATTATTATCTACCGAGAGGATGGAATAGGTCAGCGCACCCAGTCCGATTTGCTCGGCGATCTTAATACGCTCGCTCTCAGGAATATTTCCACTTCGCTCGGTTTCGAGCGCCAGCACACGTTTCACAGCCTCATCGTACACTTCCTTGAACAGCGCCACGCGTCCACGCCGCGCCGACATTGCCCCTTCCGGAAGCGTTACATATCCATACGATAGGTGATAACACTTGGCCGCCTGTGGAAAACCCCACAGTTCCAAAATCTTGAACACCTGCTGGAAATGTAAACTCTGTCGGAAGTCCACCACGTAGATCGAGCGGTCCACGTGGTATTGTTCGAACTTCTGTTTTGCCAGCGCCAGATCGTTCGTGCTATACAAAGCACTGCCATCACTGCGCAGGATGACCATTGTCCGATATTTCTCTTTGGTCAAGCCAAGTTTTTCATCGATCTTGACTAAGACAGGTCCGCCTTGGGCGCGTTCATCTTCGGCGATACCTTTGGCGATCAGCTCATCGACGATTTCCTTGCCCAGCTTGTTCGCTTCGCTCTCGAAGAACCAGACATCCATGTTTACATCCAGCATGCGCAGGATATCTCGAAACTCTTCAAGAGCCCACTCGCGCAACACGCTCCATAATTCATACACATATGGATCGTCTGCTTCCCATTTGCGCAGCATCTCGCGGCGTTCGGCATCATAGGCTTCGCGCCGGGCAGTTTCTTCCGAAGTTTCGTTCTCTTTCTTTTCCAACAGGGCCGTCGCTTCAACATAAATCTTTAACAGCCATTGTCCGCGTTTGTGGATTCCCTCAGGCTCCTGTCCTTTGTAAAATTTGTCGTACGCCCATACGACGGTGATAACTCCAAGCCCCATATCACCGGGATAAGTAGCGCGGATCGTATCAAATCCCGCAAACTCTGTAATCCGTGACAGTGATTCACCGAGAAGTGTTGTTCGTGAATGCCCGATATGAAAGGAATGAAGCATGTTTGGCTGGGCGTATTCGACCATGACTCGTTCTGTTTTTGGCACGCCTCGGCCAAAGTCCATGCCGGAGGTGAGCACTTCCTCCACCACGCGGCGCGCGTATTCGGAGGCGGTGAAATATAAATTAAGGTAACCTTTCACCGCCTCAATATGACTGATGCCTGGCACGCTCCCGATCTCCGCCCGGATCTGCTCAGCGATCTCCTGGGCGCGCTGCGGCACTGGAATTTTTTTCTGCTCATCCAGCAGTTCAACTGCTGGACGAACACGCGCCTCGTCTGCTGCGGTCTGAAAGAAGGAAGTGGAAATGCCCCACTCACCTGAAAAGGGGATCGCCTGCCATTTGAGCTCCGCAAGCGTAATATCGTTCGCCTCGCAAAATGCCTTGATTTTTTCTTCGATGAGCTGCTGTTCTTTTTGAAACATAATATTGAAATTATAACCCCCTCCCCATCCCTCCCCCATTTTCCGATTGAAGTGCGTCGGAAAATGGGGGAGGGATGGGGAGGGGGTAACAAAAGCGGGAGCCTTGCGACTCCCGCTTTCACCTGCTTTAAAGGGCTTACTTCTTGCCGCTCTTCTTCGCTTTGGCAGGAGGGCC
>DATFET010000183.1:0-3644 GCA_035250835.1 Anaerolineales bacterium | reverse complement strand
TGTGACAATCGTGACGTCGCTGCCTTCGCGCTGCACTTCGGATTTTCCGATCGGGATGAGATATTCGCCATCCGGAACATCGCCGCGGACCTGATACATGGTCGCGTGCTCGATGAACAGGATCGGGTCATTCGAACGGATGGAAGATTTGAGCAATCCTTTGGCATCCTTTGGCGTCCCGGGCGAGACAACCGTCAAACCGGGGAAATGGGCAAAGATGGCATCCGGTGTCTGTGAGTGAGTCGCACCGAGCTGACGTCCACCACCGCCCACCGCGCGGATCACTATCGGGACCGAGAACTGCCCGCCAAACATATAACGCAGCTTGGGCGCCTGATTGACGATGTAATCCATGGCCGAGAAGGCAAAGTTGATCGTCATGAGCTCAGCGATGGGACGCTGCCCAACCATTGCCGCGCCGATCGCCGCGCCGACGATCGCATTCTCCGCGATGGGCGTATCCTTGATCCGATTCGGTCCATACTTGTCAAAAAAGCCCTTGGTGACTGCATAAGTCCCGCCCCACACACCAACCTCTTCACCCATGATAAAGACAGCCGGGTCGCGGTCCATTTCTTCCATAAGTGCCTGCGAGATTGCCTCGCGCATTGTAATTTTTGCCATGTGTATCCTCGTATACTCGGACGACAATAGACCAGTGAACATGGTCGATCGTCCATTGTCTATTCTGCGTAAATATCCGCGAACAAATCTTCAGGAGCGGGCTCGGGAGATGTCTCCGCGAATTCAACCGCCTTGTTGACTTCCTCTTCCACGCGTGCATCGATCTCATCCAATGCCTTTGTAGTGACGGATTTTTTCTCGGTCAGGTACTGGCGGAAGATACCGATCGGATCGTTCTCCTGCCACTTTTTCACTTCATCCTGTTTGCGATAGCGTTCCGGATCACCCATCGAGTGGCCGCGGAAGCGATACGTATCCACTTCCAGAAAATAGGGCTGGCTCTCCTTGCGGACGAACTCAAGCGCTTCCTTCGCCGCTTCATAAACCTGCATGACGTCCATGCCGTTCGCTTCGCCGTTCTTCATGCCATAGCCTTCCGCCTTTTGGCGAATCTTTTCCACAGCCGAAGCGCGGCTCACCGCGGTCCCCATTCCATACTGGTTATTCTCACACACCCACAGCACTCGCAGGTTCCAGGTCTTGGCGAGATTCAAAGCTTCATGGAAATATCCGATGTTGGTCGCGCCATCACCGAACATACAGATGGTCACGTTATCATTGCCCGCATACTGGTCGCCGACTGCAAAGCCAGCCGCGATTGGCAGGTGACCGCCCACGATGGCGTGGCCGCCCCACATGTTCTTTTCTGTGTCGGCCATGTGCATCGAACCACCCTTGCCCTTCGACACGCCCGTCGCTTTGCCCAGCAGCTCAGCCATGACCTGGTCCGCGGGAATGCCGCAATTGATGGCTACGCCGTGATCGCGATAGGCGGTGATCACACGGTCACGCGGTTCCCGCGCTGCGATCAGTCCCGTTGATACGGCTTCCTGGCCGATATACAAATGCATGAAACCACCGATCTTGCCGGCCTGATACAGTTCAGCGCCGCGTTCTTCGACGCGGCGGATTAAAACCATTTGGTGGTATAACTCCAAAAGTTGTTCCTTCTTCATCTTTGTTTTTGCTCCGAAAATTTTATTGGAAAATACAGGCAAAATAACATGGCGCTATAAGCGCCACGATGTGCTTACGTCTCTCCGTAAAAATTATATCAGAGATTTTCAGTCTATTTTTCCATCAAAGGCTGTCAATTTTTATTTTCACTGGTCTCCCTAAGCATCTCAGGACCGGCTGTGTGCCAGAAAAGTCTTTCCACATTTGCTTGGTAAAATTAACAATCTGCCGCATCACCCACGGAAGGCAATCCCCCATCGATAAGCAGATCTTTAATCAAGAGGAGATACCGCCAAACTGTATGGCATTCCGTATGAAATTACTCAAATATGTACGGCAAATGACGGTCATCGGACTGGTGATTTTTAGCCTGATTGTCTCTTATAAGAATGCGGCCTCGGTCGCCGGGCGTTGGGATCCAGCTCAGCCTTTCAATAATCCCGTCGACAAATGGGAAAAGCGCATCAATCGCATCAAAAACTTTATCCCCGAGGATGTCACCCTCATTGGGTATGTCGCAGACTGGGACCTGCCGGGCATTCAATACAACCTGGTCGACCAGGATGCCGAGTACATGCTCACCCAATATGCACTTGCGCCAATCCAGGTAAAGCCTGGCCTGGACCCGGAGTGGGTCATTGGCAATTTTACAACCCCGGGCTTTGAAGACTGGCTCGACAAACAGCTGCAATCCTATGAAATCATCGATCTCGACCAGGGAATATATATCATCCACCGGAACGTTCCGTGATCCTGCAAAGTTTCCTGACTTTCGCCCTGGCGGTTTGCGGCGGTTTTGGATTGGCTCACCTCCTTTGGGCAGATAGCCGCGCATGGGCCGTCTTGGTAAAATTCTTTTTGGGCATCGGCATCGGCCTCGGAATTACATCCTGTCTGTACTTTCTGAGGCTGTTGTTCCTCGCAGGCCAGGCGGGCTATCTGCTGATCCAGGCGGGTTTCTTCGTTCTGATCCTGCTCGCATTATTTTTCAGGGACGGTCTTTCGTTCAATGCCTCATTCAAGATCAGCGCCCTATCCAGATGGCAAATCTTTCTGAGCGTGGCATGGCTGCTCGTCCTGAGCTTTACAGCCTATTACTTGATCTTATCGTCCCGTAATTCTCCGCATGGCGATTATGATGCCCAGGCGATCTGGAACCTGCGAGCCCGCTTCATATATCGTTTGGGAAATGATTGGGAGAATGCCTTTTTGCCTAACATCAACCGAAATTTTCACATGGATTACCCGCTTCTTGTCCCTTTGAATGTTGTCGGCGGGTGGAACACTCTGCATGGCGAGGTTCTTCGCATTCCTGCCGTCCAGTCGATGTTGTTCCTGATGGGGCTGGCAGGTCTCACCTATTCGGCTCTGGCGTATATGCGTACGAGTTCCCAGGCGTCCATGGGTATGATCGTCTTGCTTGCCACTCCCCTGGTACTCCTGTTTTCGACATTCCAAACTGCTGATATCCCGCTGTCCTATTTTTTTCTGGCTTCGGTGATCCTTTTTCTTCTCGCCCGTCAGCAGGATTCCAATGGCCTCCTGTTTCTGTGCGGCTTGATGGCAGGCCTCTCCGCCTGGACCAAGAACGAGGGACTCCCCTTTGCCCTGGTCATTGCTGCATCTGTGCTGGTCACATACTTTCATGGACGGGGTCACAAGGGGATTATCAGCTTTTTTGCCGGGATGGCGCTGCCGTTGCTGTCCACCCTTCTTTTCAAAATCCTTGTGCCTGCCTCGAATGATTTACTGGTGGATAACGGAATACTGCATATCCTCCAGAACATATCCGACCCAGGACGATATGGTTCGATCCTTTTGCATCTCAAATCGGAACTGGCTCAGTTGGGAGGCTGGCCCGTCAGTATCCTGCTTCTGTTAACCTGTTACGGCATTCTGATGGGGGCGAATATCTCTACTCGAAACGTTCATGAGGTCTGCTTCCTGTTGATCGTTGTGGCTGCTCAGTTCTTCACCTATATGCTTGTCTATCTGATCACACC
>DATFET010000178.1:0-6478 GCA_035250835.1 Anaerolineales bacterium | reverse complement strand
AATTTTGCATCCAGGTTGGATAGAGGCTCATCCAGCAGGATCAGCTTCGGAGCGCGGACCAGGGCGCGGGCGATCGCCACGCGCTGCCTTTCCCCGCCGGAGAGCTTGGTCGGCTTGCGCGGCAGCAGCTCCTTGAAACCTATACCCATCAGCTCGGACGTATACTCGATGCGCTTGCGCGTCTCCTCATCCGGGGTTTGGTGTACCTTGAAAAAAAAGGACAGGTTGCCTTCGCTATTGAAATTTGGATACAGGGCATAATTCTGGAAGACCATGCCGATATAACGGTCCCGAGGAGGGATGTTCTTCACATCCTCCCCATCGTAGAGCACCTGACCGCTGTAGTTCGTTTCGAGGCCTGCCACCACGCGCAGCAGGGTACTCTTCCCACATCCCGATGGACCGACGACGACGAAGGTTTGACCGTTCGGTATCGTCAGGCTAACATCGTCCAGTGCTTTGACTCCCTGCGAGGTCTCGACCGGCAGGTCCTCCTGGACTGGCTCGAGACGCTTTTCGTACATCCTGAAGGCCGGGCTGCGTATGGGTGCAGAATAATTAAAATTGACATTCCGAAGCTTGATCGTCGCCATGATTCGCTCCGGAAATATTGTATCATTGGCATGTTGACAGATATTCCAGAAAATCACAGATAACTGGAAAAGCCCGCACCCCTGTTTTCGGGTATTCTTTTAACATTCGTGATCTACTGAAATTTCAAGATAACAAGGAGAATCGAATTTTATGGAAACACTCACCAACCTATCCATGACGGAGCTCGAAGCGGGGCTGGAATTCATCCGACAGTCCCCAAAGGATGATGGGGTATTGAAAATGATCGTGCGGCGTCCGCAGGAGGACCAGCGCGAAATCATAAACCAGGGAGAACTTACACTCACGGACGGACTGGTCGGCGATAGCTGGAAACTGCGCGGCAGCCGCCACATGGCAGACGGGTCACCCAATCCGCAGGCACAAATTACTGTGATGAATGCCCGCATAGTTGCATTGCTCGCCCAAACCGAGAACCGCTGGGGGCTGGCAGGCGATCAACTGTATGTAGATATTGACCTGAGCGAGGATAATATCCCGCCGGGCACACGGCTCGCCATCGGCTCAGCTGTGATCGAAGTCTCAGCGGTGCCGCATACGGGCTGCAAAAAATTCTCGGCGCGCTTCGGTGTGGAGGCGATGAAATTCGTTAATTCAGCGGAAGGGAAACAGCTCCATTTGCGCGGCATCAACACACGAGTGATCCAGGCAGGGACCATCCGGGTTGGGGATGTTGTCAGGAAGGTTTAAGCTGAATAATGGATGAGCGACAAATGGATGTACGGGAGTTAGGTCTTCGTCCCGCCCAGCAGGAGTTCGTCGACCGTTTCATGAAAGCCTGCATCGAGGATGAACGTGTTGTCGCAGCATTCCTGGGCGGTTCATACGTCAAAGGCAAGGCGGATGAATACTCGGATGTTGACCTATGTCTGATCACAACAGAGGCTGCTCACGAGGATGTTTACAGGCAACGTGAGGCTTTTCTGCAGCAGTTGGGTGAGCTGGTATTCCTGGAGGATTTCGGCATCCCCGATATCGCCTTCTTTATCTTTGCCCACGGGGTGGAGGGCGAACTTAATTTCGGCAGCGAGGATCACCTGGATAAAATCCACAGTGGCCCGTTCCATGTGCTCCTGGATAAGAAGAAGCTCCTCACTCGAGTTGACTTTTCTGAGCCTGGAGCAGATCCCTCCGAACAAGCGGAAAAGCTGCGACTCAATATCTCTGGTTTCTGGCATGAGCTTTCTCATTTCACCACCGCCATCGGACGCGGTCAGCTGTGGTGGGCAGGCGGCCAGTTGGAAGCGCTGCGTTCGATCTGCGTGAACCTGGCGCGTCTTCAAAATCATTTTTCCAATCATGAGGCTGGTGACGAGCCCTATTTTAAGATCGAGAACGCCATGCCAGTGGATAAGCTGGAGGCGCTCAAAGCGACCTTTTGTCCACTGGAGAAAAGCGCCATGCTCGCCTCTGCACACATCATTCTCCAGTTCTATGCGGGGACTGCCACATCCCTGGCACAGACTCATGGAATCCCATATCCGCTTAAGCTCGAAAAGGTGATGAGAGAGCGACTGGAAAAACTTTTGTAGTAAGGCCGCGAAATCCTTGCCGCCTGTGTCCATTTGTAGTACAATTGTTCTATATTTCCCGTCCGTTTCACAACAACCAAAATTTGATAATACGCAACCTGTGGAAGACAGGCATGAAGCTCCTGTCTTCGGCGGGCAGTGTAACAACCCCTAAAAAGCGGACGTTAATCACAAAGGAAGTGAAGCATGTCTCTGTATTATGTAAATCTCGACGAGCGTACACGCCAGTTGATGCTGGAGGAAGTGGATTACGACATTAGCCACAACCAACTGCACATCAGCCCGTTCCTGAGCGGGCAGGGACAGCGGGACTATGTCAACCTGCTGCGAGAAGCGATCCAGACCGGGAACGATGAAACCCTGGCGGAACAGCTCAAGGCGCATCGCCGCATCCATAAGACCCAGCCGCGCCGCAAGCCAACGGGCGGATTCGCGATCGCAGCCGCGCCCTCCAATGCTGCTGAGATGCTGGCAGAAAGTGAGTTCAACCGCTTCTACATCCGCGCCCTGGCGCGCCGCGCCATCGAAGAGGGGATCGATGACCTGGTGATCTACCGCGCCAAGCCGGTCCAAAATCCGCGACCTGGATCGGAGGCGCTGATCGAGGCTACTCTCCTACCCGATGAGCTGCTCGCGGACCTGCGCGAACACCCCGATGAGCCGCCAGCCCTGGGAGTCCCGTCCGGGCCAAACTCAGGACTGAGCGTCCGCCTCCCGTGAGCAGACAAATGCCCCATTAAGAACCGTCTGGCATCCGAGAAAACCTGGATGCGAGACGGTTTTGATTCCCAGCGGATTCGCTTTCACAAGTTTGTGCATTTCTATCTGCTGCGATATAAAGGTGGCGATGTAAAGGATCACGACCGCGAGATCGCCGAAGCGCGCTGGGTCAGCTTTGATCAGGCGTTTGAGATGCTGGCCTTCAAAAGCGAACGCGGAGTGGTGGAAAAGGCGCGTGATATGATTGAGGGGATGAGAGAAAGAAAAGCATAATATAGAAAGGAAATTGTGCAATGCCAGGCAGCTCAACCTCCAAAGACATCGATCAATACCTTGCAGGATTTCCAGCGGATGTGCAGGAGATCCTGGAAAAAATCAGGGGGACCATTTGGAAAGCCGCGCCGGACGCCAAAGAGATCATCAACTATGGGATCCCCACCTTTACTCTGAATGGGAATCTGGTCCATTTTGCCGGCTTTAAAAAACACATCGGGTTCTATCCCACCCCATCTGGAATCGAAAAGTTCAAGGATGAGCTTTCCGGTTATGAGATGGCAAAAGGTTCAGTACAATTCCCGCTGGACCAGAAAATCCCCTACAGCCTGATCACAAAGATCGTGAAGTTCAGGGTCAAGGAAAATCTGGAAAGGGCAAAAGCGAAAAAGAAAAAGTAGAAAACAACTGCCAATATGGATATTCGAGGTTCCCAAAGTGGGTGCGCTAAAAGATGTTAGCACGTTTGCTCCCTGCGCCGTCCCGGCGCAGGATTTACCTGGTTAACGCCGCCGTACCCTTCGGGCATGCTCCGCGAAGGACGGCGGCTTGAGCAAAATTACTGCCTCACATCCACGCCGGTCACTCGCGCCAGCAATTTGTGGATCAACGCGGTGGGCAGGATCAGCAAGATATGCACGAAATTACTCAAGCCGAAGATCGCGGCGACAAATCCGAGGAAACTGCTGATGCGCGGCGCCAGGCTGCCCATCATCCAAGGTCCTGCGCCGAATAACAGGGTCAGCGCGAACAGAACCCCGACCGAGATGAGCAGTTCCAGCCAGGCGTGACGGTCCGATTCGGACGGCATCATCGTACTGCTGACCGCGAACACCAGATAGAACCACAGATAGAAATCACGCACATTCGGCAGGGCGCGCATTCCCATCCAGAACAGATCGAGCTGTCCGTTGCGCAGCACCTCCCACAGGATGCGCATCTCGAAGCGCTCGATCGCCACATACGCCACGAAGAGCGTCCCCACGATGAGCGGCGCGGCGCCGATCAGTGAATCGCGCAGAATATCCGATCTGGCCGTTTCTACATAGCCCAGCTGCAATCGTCCGTCCGGCAGAGATTGCGGGAACAACGAGAAGCGTCCCGTCGGCACACGCAGGATCTTCGCCATGACGAAATGGCTCAGCTCATGCAGGAACACACCGGGGAAAAAGATGACTGAAAAAACCCCCATCGTAATGCGGGAATCGCGCGTCAGGATCAGCAGCACTGCCTGGATCTCGCGATGCAAAAGCCGCTGAAGCAATATCAGCGGCACGAGCATCCAAATGAACCAGAACAGCCCTGAGAGTTGGGTCATTGATCGGACGATGGACGATGGACCATTGACCGTGGTCCATCGTCCATCGTCTATCTTCTATCGTCCGGAAATTGCTTTTGTGATCGCCACGAACTCATCGGGCTTGAGGCTGGCTCCTCCGACCAGCGCGCCGTCAATATCGGGATAGGCAAAGAATTCAGATGCATTGGAGGCTGTCACGGACCCGCCGTACAGGATGCGGATCGCCTCGGCGTCGTCCGCACCGAACAGCTCGCTCAGCGCGGGGCGAATGACTTTTTGATGTACATCGTTGGCATTTTCGCCGCTGGAGGCTTTTCCCGTCCCGATCGCCCAGACGGGTTCATATGCAACGACGATCTTTGCCGCGTCTGCGGAGCCGATGCCGGCCAGTCCCGCCTTGATCTGGCGGCTGACCACCTCCGCAGTCAGCCCAGATTCGTACTGGCCCAGGGTCTCCCCCACACAGACGATCGGGGTGAGTCCTGCTTTGAGCGCCGCGGAGACCTTTTTGTTCACCGTCTCATCGGTTTCTCCAAAATAGGTCCGCCGCTCTGAATGACCGATGATGACGTAGTTGCAGAACTCTTTCACCATATCCGCCGCGACTTCGCCTGTGAAAGCGCCCTTTGCCTCCCAATGCATATCCTGTGCGCCGAGTCCGATGCCTGTACCTTCGAGCAGGGAGGCGACTGCCACCAATGAAATATATGGCGGGCAGAGAACTTTGTCGACCCCGGCGATCTCGCTCAGCGGCGACCTCATCGCAGTAACGAGACCGCGCGCTTCGGCAGCGGTCTTGTTCATCTTCCAGTTTCCAGCAACCAGTGGTGTACGCATGAAAGCTCCTTTTAAACACAAACCCCGCCTTGCGGGGCAAGTGTTGTTTCCCTCATGTTTAAAATTTATTTATCCATCAGCGCGGCAACGCCGGGTAATTCCCTGCCTTCCAGGAATTCGAGCGAGGCGCCGCCGCCCGTGGAGACATGAGTCATCTGTTTTGCAACGCCAGCCCTTTTGACTGCGCTGGCGGAATCACCGCCGCCGATCACTGTCGTTGCGCCGGAGGCCGCCAGCAACCGGGCGAGTGCAAACGTCCCCTCAGCGAACTTCGGCATTTCAAAGACTCCTACCGGTCCATTCCAGACGATGAGTTTGGCGCCATCCAACTCACGTTTGTACAACTCGATCGTTTTCGGACCGACATCCATCATGCGCCAGCCCGCAGGGATTTTGTCCACGTCGACGACCTGGGTATTCGCTTCCGCATCGAACTTGTCGGCGATGACCGCGTCCACGGGCAGGATCAGCTTATCACCCGACTTTTCTATGATGGATCTGGCAGTCTCGATGGATGCCTCTTCCACGAGGCTATCCTGCATGTCCAGTCCCCTGGCTGCCAGGAAGGTATTCGCCATCCCGCCGCCGATGATCAACTTGTCTGCCCTGGAGAGCAGGGTTTCGACGACCGCGATCTTGTCGCTGATCTTAGCGCCGCCCAGAATGGCAATGTAAGGATGTTCAGGATTTGCAACCGCGCGGCCGAGGTATTCCAGCTCCTGTTCCATTAGGAAACCGGAGACCGCCGGCAAAAAGCGGGCGATCCCTTCCGTGGAGGAGTGGGCGCGGTGCGCGGACCCGAACGCGTCATCCACGTACACATCAGCAAGAGAAGCCATTTGCTTTGCCATGTCGAGATCATTCTTCTCTTCGCCTTTGTGGAAGCGCGTGTTTTCAAGCATCAGCACTTCGCCGGGCTTAAGCGCCTTCGCCATCGCCTCGACTTCGTGACCGACGGTGGCCGGCGCCATCTTGACGGGAATCCCCAAATGCGACGCCAATACCTCAGAAGCGGCGCGCAGGCTGAATTCCGGATCCGGACCGCCTTTCGGTCTCCCCAGGTGGCTCGCCAGCAGAACGGACGCGCCCTGGTCCAGCACGTATTGGATCGTCGGCAGGGAAGCCTTGATGCGCTTGTCATCGGTTACTTTGCCATCTGCCATCGGCACGTTGAAGTCCACGCGTATAAAGACGCGCTTGCCTT
>DATFET010000170.1:0-4420 GCA_035250835.1 Anaerolineales bacterium | reverse complement strand
ACGGGTATGGGCGATGGCGAATCCTGAAATCATCAAAGCCTCCGAGGAGACATTGATGGGCGTGGAGGGCTGTCTCTCGATCCCGAACCTCGTTGGTGAAGTGGAACGACATGCCTCGGTACACGTAAAGGGACTCAACCGTTATGGCAAACCGCTGAAGGTCAAGGCGGAGGGCTGGCTGGCGCGCATCTTCCAGCACGAGATCGACCATTTGAACGGCATCCTGTTCACCGACCGCGCCACGCGCGTCTGGCAGCCTCCCCAGGAAGTTGAACCCGAACAGGAAGTTTGACGATGATCATACTTCGGCGATTGACTCGCGATGATCTTCCGCGTCTTCGCCGGCATTGGACGGAAAATTGGGGCGATGAATTTGTCGTAGCGCACGGCGTGATCTATCATCCGGAAACCCTGGACGGGTTCATTGCCGTGGATGGGGAGGAATGGACGGGAGAAGTGACTTACACAGTTTCAGAGGATGAATGTGAGATCGTTTCACTCGACAGCCTGCGTGAAGGTCAGGGCCTTGGGACGAGATTGATCGATGCAGTCATGAAGGAAGCCCGCAAGCAAAACTGCAGGCGTGTCTTTCTCATTACGACAAATGACAACCTGAATGCATTGGGCTTTTATCAGAAGCGCGGTTTTGAACTGGTCAGGATCAACCGCGGCGCGGTCAACGAATCAAGGAAGATCAAGCCGAGCATTCCATTGCTAGGAATGAACAACATCCCTTTGCGGGATGAAATTGAACTCGAAATCATGTTGAAGGTATGAAGCCGAGAGATGAAAGTCGGGTTTATGCATGCAGCTTTTGATCTTCAACCATTAACTTGCAGCCGATGTTTTTAAAACATCTCTCCCTCACCAATTTTCGCAATTTTACCCGCCTGGATGTTGACATTCCCCGGCGGGTTGTCCTGCTGGTGGGCGCCAACGCCCAGGGCAAAACGAGTATTCTCGAAGCTGTCTATTTCCTTGCGGCGTTCACATCGTTCCAGACCCACGCCGACCGCCAGATCATCAACTTCCACGAAGCGAGGAGCAATTCGCTCACGGTCACGCGTCTCGTAGCGGACTATCAACGGGGGAATGGCAGGCACCGTCTGGAGGCGCGTCTTATTCTCGAGCCGATCGGCGTCCTGAACGGCCAGCGCCTGCGCAAGGAAATTTTGCTCGACGGCGTGAAGAGACATATCAGCGAGGTCATCGGACATTTCAATGCAGTGATCTTTGTGCCGCAGATGTCACAGATCGTCGAGGGCGCGCCTGAAGACCGTCGGCGTTACCTGAACCTTGCGCTTGCCCAGTCCACACCTGGCTATGCGCGTACCTTGAGTGAATACAACCAGGCGCTGACCCAGCGCAACGCGCTGCTCAAATCGCTGGGAGAACGCGGCGGGAACGCGGACCAGCTCGACGTCTGGGACGAGGCGCTGACCGGCCTTGGCTCACAGATCGTATTGCGGCGCATCGAAGCCATCCAGCAGATCGAGAGGCTCGCGGCACGTGTCCATCACGAGCTTACCCACGGCTCCGAGATCCTGCGGCTCTCGTACGAGCCAGCCTTCGATCCGCTGCCAAAACCAGGCGGACAACTGGGCTTGAAAATGCCCACGATCCTGGATCGATCTGGCCTGGGTTTGAAGGAAATCCAAAATGGTTTCCGTGAACGGTTGCGTGGGCTGCGAGCTGAGGAGATCGCACGCGGGGTAACGACGGTCGGTCCACATCGGGATGATCTGCGCTTCCTGGCAAACGACATTGACCTTGGCAATTACGGTTCGCGCGGGCAGGTGCGGACAGCGCTGCTGGCGTTGAAACTTGCCGAAGTGAACTGGATGAAGGAGCGCACAGGGGAATGGCCGGTGATCCTGCTCGATGAGGTCATGGCGGAACTCGATCAGCAGCGCCGCGCCGACCTCTTGAAATATGTCGGTGAAAGCGAGCAGGTGCTGTTCACAACAACAGATCTGAACCTCTTTTCGCCAGAGTTTGCAGAAAAGGCTGAAGTGTGGAAAGTGGAAAGCGGGAGGGTAGAGAAATAAATTATGTCATTGCGAGGCGCTCGCGTTGACATCGTGCCCGAAGGGTAGCGGAGTATGTAGTACGAAGACGAAACGGCAACGAAGCAATCCCAAAGTTTTCGGTAGATTGCTTCGGGCATAACTACACCACCCTCGCAATTACAATCGAACAAGTATGTCCCTCTCCGACTCCTTCATCCAATCCATTCTCGAAAAAGTCGATTCGCCCGATGTCGTCGGTGTGGGCATCGTGGGAAGTTACGCGCGCGGACAGGAGGGCAGATATAGCGATGTCGACGTGGATATTTATGTCAATAAGCTGCCCGAAAATCCTTACGACCGTTATACGCTGCGCTACTGGGATGATAAACTTATCAGCTTGAAACATACGTTGCTCGACGATGAATATGCAGAATTGGCAGATCCGCGCCATGCGATCTGGGCTGTCCCGGGTCTGCGCGGGATGAGTATACTTATCGATAAAGATGGTTCCATGGCTGCGTTACAGAAAGCCGCGCAGGAGTTCGATTGGTCTCCCTTACAGCCCGCGGCGGATGAATATGCAGCGGAACAGATCATGGGCAGCGCCGAGGAAGCACACAAGATATTGAATGGACTGGCACGCGGACACGAATCAACAGTATTGTATGCAGCCTGGGGATTGGTGAAAGACCTGCTGGAGGCGGTCGCCGTACAGCGCGGCCTCATGATCGTCAGTGAGAACCGCTACTTTGATCTGATCCAGGAGTCGGTGGGACGCGAGTCGAAATGGACGCGCGCCTTCCGCACTGCCTGGGGACTCAAGGGGGGCGCATCCCACTATCAAGCGCGCGGTCCCGCCGCGTTGACGTTATACTGTCTCACCGCAGAAATGTTCGATGCTTTGATCCCAAACCAGCATCGCGAGGTTGTCACCAAAACCATACAAGTGATCAAGGAGGCTGGCTACTCGTGAGTACACTCGTGAACTCTCTTGCAAAACGTGCGGTCCAGGTCCATGAACGGCTGCTTGAATTCTATGGCGAGCCGCTCTGGCGAAATCCGCTGCCTGCCATCGATGAACTGGTTTCGACCATCCTTTCGCAGAACACGAACGATATCAACCGCGACCGGGCTTTTAATTCCCTGCGGGCAAAATTCGGGACCTGGGAGGAAGTGCGCGACGCCGATGTCGCGGAAGTGGTGAATGCCATCCGCCCGGCAGGTCTTGCCAACCAAAAAGGACCGCGCATCCAGCAGGTATTGCGTTCGATCACCGAGGAGCGCGGGGGACTGGACCTGTCCTTCCTTGGGGATCTCCCTGTGGAGGAAGCGAAGGCCTGGTTGACGAGATTCAACGGCGTGGGTCCCAAGACGGCTGCCATCGTCCTGTGCTTTTCGCTGGGGAAGCCTGCCTTCCCTGTAGACACACACATCTATCGCGTGACCGGCCGCATCGGCCTCCGACCCGAGCGGATGACCGTTGAGCAGGCGCATCCGCACCTCGAGGGTCTCTTCCCGCCGGAGACGTATTATGCCGCGCACCTGAACCTCATCCGCCTGGGACGCGAGATCTGCACTGCCCGCAGGCCCTACTGCGAGAAATGCCCCATTCTTAAGTTGTGCGACTATGGAAGAAACATTATGTCATTGCGAGGCACTCGCGTTGACATCGTGCCCGAAGGGTAGCGGAGTGCGTAGCACGAAGACGAAACAGCGCCGAAGCCGCGAAGCGTCCTCCCTGAATATGAGATTGCCACGCCGTCGGAAAAGCACCAACGGCTCGCAATGACAGATAGTTATCGATTATCCCCTTCCCCTCGAATCCTGCCTCTTTCCAGCCGATCATATAACTTGGCGATGTTGTATTCAGCGATCTCGTCGAGAGATAAATCCAGCTCGGTCGCGACCTGGGCAATATACCAGAGCACATCACCCAGCTCCGCTTTGAGTGCTTCCCGCGTCTCATCGCTGATCTGCCCATCCTTGTCTCGGAACACCTTCTTGATCTTGCCTGCCACTTCGCCTGCTTCATTGACAAGTCCCAGCGTGGGGTAAATGACAGGATGCCCGATCGCCGGATACCCTGCCGTCTTGCGCGATCTGGTTTGATAGTCGTTGAAGTTCATAGCTCTGTACTTTTAGATAAATACTGCAGTGGAAACGCCAAATCGTTTAGCCAGCGCGCGAATCTGACGGACGTTCAGCTCGCGTTTGCCGTTCAATAATTCAGACACAACCCCTTGTGAACCTACTTCTGACAAATCAGATTGCGTTAGCCCATTCTCCTTCATCATATATCGTAATATCTCTGCGCCTGTGACTGACGGAATAGGATAGTTTTCTTCCTCGTATGCATGGATCAATGTGCCAAGCGTATCCAGCAAACTATAAAGCGGATGCTTTTCGTTTGT
>DATFET010000184.1:0-4892 GCA_035250835.1 Anaerolineales bacterium | reverse complement strand
AGGTAAAAATGGGTGCGAATCGGGAAAGCAAAATTACGGCCGTCCAGGCGTTACTCGTTTACGAAGCTGGTGCTTATCCTGGTTCGCCAGTTGGCGGGGGGATGGGGGTGATGTTTGCGCCTTATCGCATCGAGAATGCCCTCGTAGATGGATATGATGTTCTGGTCAATAAGCCGCGCACCCAAGCATATCGAGCCCCGGGTGGATCAAATGCTGCGTTTGCTTGTGAAACTGTGATCGACGAATTATGCCAAGAAATTGGCAAGGATCCTATCGAGTTCCGTTTGTTGAACGGTGCCAGGGAAGGCGACCGCCGTGTGGATGGTCCGACGTTTGCCCGGATTGGTTTCCTAGAGACGTTGGAAGCCGCCAAAATATCCCCGCATTATTGCGCGCCGCTTGCAGGTCCGGATCGTCCTCATCGGGGACGCGGCGTTGCATCCGGATTCTGGTACAACTATGGCGGCAAATCCAGCGCCTCGGCGAGCGTCAACAGAGATGGCACGGTCAGTCTGATCACGGGTTCGGTGGATATTGGCGGCACGCGAACCTCGGTGGCGATGCAACTTGCGGAAGGACTTGGAATTCCAGCTGAGTCGGTTCGCCCTGCTGTCGTGGATACGGATTCGGTCGGATATACGGAAGGAACGTATGGGAGCCGAACAACGTTTTCGACAGGTTGGGCTGCTTATGAAGTCAGCAAACAGTTAAAGGAAAAATTACTGGAACGCGCCGCACTGATTTGGGAAACCGAAGCAGATAAAATTCGCTTCGAACATGGAACCTTCTTGTTTGAGGAAAAGCAAATGACATTTGCTCAACTGGCTGCACGCTTGGATGAAACTGGTGGGGCCGTGGTTGCCAGCGCCGCTGTACGACCGGAGCGATCCGCTCCCACATTCGCCACTCATATCGTGGATGTGGAAGTGGATCCAGAAACAGGCAAAGTGCAAATCCTTCGCTATACCGCGGCGCAGGATGCTGGCAAGGCAATTTATCCGGATTATGTGGCGAGCCAGATGCAGGGCGGTGTGGCACAAGGTGTGGGCTGGGCTTTGAATGAGGAATATCTTTATGATGAGCAGGGACGATTGGTCAATGCGAGTCTGCTGGATTATCGCATGCCTGTCACTCTGGACGTGCCAATGATTGAAACTGTAATCGTCGAAGTTCCCAACCCGGGACATCCCTATGGCGTGCGCGGTGTAGGGGAGGTGCCGATCGTGCCACCACCTGCTGCGCTCGCGAATGCCATTTATCATGCAGTGGGTGTGCGCATGAATACTTTACCGATGACACCCGCTCGAATCGTTACAGAACTTAACAAGCAAAAAGGATAATCATTTGCCAGTTGTTGGGATTCCCTCTTTGTTGCGCGATCTCACAAACGGGCAACAATCTCTTATTGTCGAGGGCGATACGATTCGGGATGTGATTGATAATCTAGACAAACTTTATCCCGGCCTCAAGGAACGCTTGTATGATGGCGACCGGTTGCGCCCATCCATTGCCGTTGTTGTGGATGGGCGTACGAGTACATTGAAACTTCGCGAAAAGCTCCAGGCATCCAGCGAAGTCCATTTTGTAATTTCGATCAGCGGGGGAAGATTCTGAAATCCAATTGCATTCGCAGCCTGCTCATGAGTTCCTGCAAATATTTCATCAACCCGCTTTACGCTTTCATCTTTATTCTGGCTGCTTGTACTGCTGAGCCGACTCGAGCTGTACCTCAAAATGTTGACCTGATCCCGTTCGCGACTTCCACCCGCCCTCCGACTCAGCCGCTCGAAGAGCTGGTCACTGCTGAAGCGCCTCTTCCCACCCCGACGCCTTTCACCTACACCGTGAAATCGGGAGATTCGATCAGCAGCATTGCCCTCCAGTTCGGCGTTTCGATGGAGAACCTGCAGGCTGCCAACCCGGAGATCTCGCCGAACGCGATGTCGATCGGACAGGTAATCAAAATTCCCAGCAATCCCGAGAACCCATCCGGCGAGCCGACTCCGACCCCGGCGCCGTTCACTGTCTGGCAGATCGAATGCCACCCTTCAGCAGATATGGGAATGTGGTGCTTTGTCCTCGTGCATAATGATTCCCCCGACTTCATGGAGAATGTCAGCGCACAGGTCACGCTGGTAGACAAGAATAATGCAATCCTGGCGAGTCAAACCGCTCTGCTGCCGTTAAATATCCTGCCGCCGAACACGCCCCTGCCATTGACTGTTTTCTTCCCGCCCGAGATTCCAGCGGATGCACAGCCCCAGGTCCAGGTGCTGACCGCCATTCGATTACTGCCCGGCGATGAGCGATACCTGCCCGCGACGGTCGGCAGCACACTGGTACAGGTCAACGCAGATGGACGCAGTGCGCGTGTCAGTGGGCAGGTTTTGATGCCGGGTGATGCCGAAGATGCCGCTCAGGTGTGGGTGGTCGGGACAGCCTATGACGACGCGGGACGCGTGATCGGAGTCCGCCGCTGGGAGTGGGATGATGGCCTCGCCGCAGGCGGGAGTCTGCCCTTTGAATTTTTGCTCTCCAGCATCGGCGAAAGGATTTCCCGCGTAGAGTTTGCCGTAGAAGCCAGACCTTAATTTAAAACCCCTCTCCCTGTGGGAGAGGGGCAGGGGTGAGGGCGGTGGTCATTTCCCTTCCAGCCACATATATCTTTGAAAGGGGATATCGATCGGCGTGAAGACATAGCCTCTCACATAGGGCTTGACCAGTTCGTAGGAGAACGAATGGGTTGTCCACAGTGCCGCGGCGTGATCCACGAGCATTTGCTCGGCTTGCTGATACATGGCGATGCGGCGGTTCACATCCTGTTCGGTGCGAGCTTGTTCGAGCAGGGCATCCAGCTGCGGGTTTGAGTATCCGCCGTTGTTTTGCAGAGAACCGCTGTGGAAGAGCACATCCGCAAAGTTCTCAGGGTCGGGATAATCAGCGCACCACCCACCGCTGATGAGCTGACCGTGATTCCCAGCATAGACCTGGTCGAGGTAATAATTGGGTTCGAGGTTCTCCACCGTGATGGTCACGCCCAGGTTTTGCTCCCACATTTCAGCCATTGCAGCCACGCCCGGGCTGATGTAACTCCCGGTACCTGCATCGGTGAAGACAATAGGCGGCAATCCATCCGCACCGCCATATTTGGATTGCTCAAGCGCCAGGCGGGCTCCCTCAGGATCATATGGTAATCCCTGCAGTGCGGTGTTGAAGCCGGGCAGGGCAGGTGGATACAAGCCGTTGGCTGGAAGTGCATGCCCACCCAGAACAACATCGATATATTTCTGCCTGTCGAAGGCCATACTGAATGCCTTGCGGACATTCACATCGTCAAAAGGTGGACGCGTGGTATCGAAGGTGATGTAGCCCGTGCATAAATTGACGCCCGTGATCAGCTCGTCATGCAGAGGCTCGCTGGGATCCAAAAAGCGGTCGGCATCATAACGGCTGATGCCTGTAATGTCTATTTCGTTTGACTCATACAACCGAATACCCACGCCGGAATACAACTGATAAAGGAGATAGGGGAGGGAGGGCGTACCAAGATAAAAATCCGGGTTGGCTTCGTAGAGGATCGATTCAAAACGGTTCCACTCGCTCAGGCGATAAGGACCGCTCCCGTTCGGCTGACGGTACCATTCCTCTCCACTTTCGACGTTTTCCCTGTCCACGATGAAGGCGGTGGGATACGTGAGCTTATACAGGAAGTATGGCTTTGGTGCGTCGATGGTCACCTGCAGAGTATGTTCGTCGAGCGCGACCAGACCTGAGGCGTGATCGGCTTCCTCCACTGCCAGTTCCCGGATGCCAACGATATCTCCCAGATAGGTCAGCGCGGTGTCCGATGCCAGGTCCGGGCTGGCGGCGCGCTCCCAGGAGTAGATCACATCCTGGGCGGTGACCGGTTTTCCATCGTGGAATTTTGCGTTCTCTCGCAGGTGGAAGGTGTAGACGATCCCATCCGTGCTGACCCCCCAGGACTCAGCGAGATCAGGAGTCAGGTTCAAATTCGGGTCGAAGGAGACAAGTCCGCTGAAGGCAAGTTTATTGCCTGAGCCATAGGTGGTTGCGGGATCGTAATCTCTGGGATTTGTGGATTCGCCTCCCGCCAGGACCAGGGTCTGGTCCAGCGGGACATCGGTTGGCAGCGCCGACGCGGGATTCGGCGCGGAGGTGCCAAGTATGAGTGAGGCAATTAAAAGTAGAAAGAGTACTCGCGCTGACATTGTGCACGAAGGGTAGCGGAGCGACGAATGTTCTTTGAGGAGCGCAGCCGAAGCGCGCTCAGCGCGGGACAATTTACTGAACATGATTCCCTCCCTTGCGGTTTTGACTTCGGACGATGAAGCCGAGCACGATCACCCCCAGCAGCACCAGAAATGTACAGCACAGCGCCATCAGGATCAGGGTCAATGCAATCGGAGGCCCTCTCCTTACGGGGACGGTCTCGGTGGATTGTCCGTCTGTCGAAGATGTGGGAACGGGAGTTGTCGTTGCCTGGAGCACCGCGGAGCCTGAGCCGCCAGAGATGGGGATGATGGTGGGCACAAAGGTTGGGGTCGGCTGTACGGTGGGTCCTGCGGAAACAACTCGCGGCTGCGCGCCGACCGCCTGCCTCCAGGCGTCTTCCAGCCCGTTGGTGTCGAATCCGTATGTTTGGAGGAGCGCGTTGTCGGGGGTCAATCCATCCTGCAGCGCAATCAGTAGAGCCGTCATTTTAGCCTGCCCATACGTCTCGATCAGGAATTTTACGATGCTAAAAGACTGGCTGTAGGAAAGAAATGCCTTATCCGGCAATTCAGAGAAGTTACCGCTCATTGAGCGGACGCTCAGCAGTGTATCCTCACGGATGGCATCCTCCAACTGTTCCTGCGATGGCTCGTCGAGCT
>DATFET010000157.1:0-7603 GCA_035250835.1 Anaerolineales bacterium | reverse complement strand
CGAGGCGGATCGCCTGCACGCCGGCAGCCTGCCGTCCCATCGAGCGGACCCGGTTCTCGTTAAACCGCAGCGCCTTGCCCTTCTCGGTCACAAAGATGACCTCGTCATTGCCTGAGGTCAGGCGCGCCCAGCCCAACTGGTCACCTTCCTCCAGCGAAATGGCGATCAAGCCCGAGGGGCGGACGGAGGCGAACTCCTCCATCACCACGCGCTTGACCCGGCCGCGTACCGTCGAAACAATGCAATAGCCGTGTGCAGAGAAGTCCGAAACAGCGATCGCGGCGGTGACGCGCTCACCGGCATCCAGCGCCAGCACATTGACGAGGGGAATTCCCTTGGCGGCGCGGTCTGAATCGGGAATCTGATAAACCTTCTCACTGTACACCTTGCCGCGGTCGGAGAAGAACAACATGGTATCCAGGCTGCGGGCCGGGATCAGCGCAACGACCGTATCCTCATCGCGGGTGATGTGACCCATCACCCCGCGACCGCCGCGGCTCTGCGAACGGAAGACAGACGCCGCCACACGCTTGACATAGCCGCGCTCCGTCAGGCTGATCAGCACCGCCTCATCCTGGACCAGGTCGGCTTCGCTCAATTGCTCGGTGGCATCACCGGCAATCCGCGTGCGGCGCTCATCCCCGTACTTGTCGGCAATATCACGCATATCGTCCTGGATCAACGCCAGGATCTTTTTCGGGTTGGCAAGCAGATCTTCCAGATAGGCGATCCGTTCCGCGACCTGCTTGTGCTCCTCCTCGATCTTCCAGCGCTCGAGAGCAGCCAGCCTGCGCAGTTGCATATCCAGGATAGCCTGCGCCTGGATCTCGCTCAGCTTGAACTGCTTGACCAGGTTTTCCTTGGCAACGTCTGCATCCTGCGATTCACGGATGGTCTTGATGACCGCGTCGAGATTAGCAAGCGCGATCAGATAACCATCCAGAATGTGCTGGCGGGTGCGCGCTTTGGCCAGTTCGAAGTTCGTGCGGCGGACGATCACCACCTGGCGGTGCTCGATGAATATTTGCAGGGAACGTTTGAGGGGCAGGGTGCGCGGCTCGCCATCCACAAGCGCCAGGATCTGCACGCCGTAGGTGGTCTGCAGGGCAGTGTATTTATAGAGCTGGTTCAAAACCTTCTTCGGCTGCGCACCGCGTTTGAGCTCGATCACAATGCTCATGCCGCGCTGGTCCGATTCGTCGCGCAGGTCGGAGATCTGGTCGATCCGGTCCTCCCGCACCAGCTCAGCGATACGCTCGATCAGGCTCGCCTTGTTGACCTGGTAGGGAATCTCGGTGATGACGATCTCATGCCTGCCCCCGTTCCCCTCTTCGATATGCGCCATGCCGCGCACGACCAGGCGTCCCTTGCCAGTTCCGTACGCCGACTCGATTCCTTCGCGGCCGACGATAATTCCACCGGTGGGAAAGTCTGGCCCTGGAATGAACTTCATCAGCTCCGAGAGCGGGATCTCGTCCATCGACTCGTAATTATCGATCAGGTAATTAATGGCATTTGTCAGCTCATTGAGATTATGCGGTGGGATGTTGGTCGCCATCCCCACTGCGATGCCGGAGGTTCCATTCAGGAGCATGTTGGGGACGCGGGCTGGCAGGACGAGCGGCTCCTCCAGTGAGTCGTCGAAGTTGGGACCGAAGTCCACGGTATCCTTATCGATATCGGCGAGCAGTTCCTCGGCCAGCCTGTGCAGGCGGGCTTCGGTATAACGCATGGCAGCCGGCGCGTCGCCATCCACCGAGCCGAAGTTGCCCTGTCCGTCCACGAGCAGGTAGCGCATCGAGAAGTCCTGCGCCATGCGCGCCATCGTTTCGTAGACTGCCGAGTCGCCGTGCGGATGGAATTTACCCAGCACTTCGCCGACGATACGGGCAGATTTTTTGTAAGCCGAGTTCGATCGAATTCCGAGTTCCTGCATGGCATATAAAATGCGCCGATGGACCGGCTTCAACCCATCCCGGGCATCGGGGAGGGCACGTGCCACGATCACGCTCATGGCGTAGTCGAGATAGGCATCGCGCATCTGGGAATCGATGTCGACCTGCTGCACGTTTCCGTATTGACCGTTTGGGGCGATTTGAGGGGATTCGTCTGCCATTTTTTCTCTTTTTAAGGGGTTTCGGCATAAAAAAGACACGAAGGACAAGACTCTCCGACTCCGCGTCTTAACTAATGAAGGACATGCCTGATTTACTCTAATTATACCACCCCCGGAAGTGTCGCTTACTCTCTATTAAGCCTCAAAAGTTGCGAAGTTTCTCGACTGCAATCGGACCCTCTCGGGCAAACAAAAAGACCCACATCTGGGTGAGTCTTTCCTACTGATCTCTCAGTGCCGAAGGTGGGACTTGAACCCACATGAGGGAACCCTCACTACGCCCTGAACGTAGCGCGTCTGCCAATTCCGCCACTTCGGCTTTTTATCTGGCGGAGTGTATTTTATCTCAAAGACAGGTTTTGTCAACAGATAGCATAATGTTGTTATTCAAACTTGAAAAGCGAACCGATCAAAGCTGAAAAGTGAACTTTTCCAAGCGGAAAAGCGAACCGCTTGTCCATGATAGATTTCCCGCCAAAAGAGGCGATCATGGACCAGTTGCATAAACGATTTAGTGTCGAACAGGTGAAGGTATTACTGCAAGGCTATTTTCGGCGATATGGCAAGCCGCTGGCTTTCTACAGCGACAAAACCTACCAAGTTTGTAAACAACGGCAGGCAATTGGCTCGGATAAACTCCAAATATTGTGTCTTGGCTGGATAGGCAATGAAATCTTGTGCCAGCACCAGCGTCATGACTTCACTATCTCGAAAGACTGGCTTCTTGCCTACCTTGCCTGCCAGCCGTTTGCTGCCGTAGATGTGATACCAGTCATCAACCAATACGAAAATGATTGTTAACAGATCACTTATGGTTATACTTGGCATGGGAATGTCTCCTCAAGAGGTTCTGACCTAACCTTATCTTGAGGGCATTCCCTTTCCTCCTCAATCCTATTTCACATCAGATGTATATTATATAATGGCAAATTTCCAGCTTACTTGATTTACCACCACCAAGTCAAGATCGTATCAGCCAAACTTTGGAGATGCACGTCGTGCTCACGGCGGTCGACAATGCCCTGTTGCAAGCCATGCCAGAGATTTGGAACAGCGATCAGGGCTCTCACTTCACCAGCCCCAAATATCTGGAACGCCTACAACGCGAAGAAATCCAAATCAGCATGGATGGGCGTGGTCGCGCTTGTGACAACATTTTCACCGAGCGATTGTGGCGTACCCTCAAGTACGAGGACGTTTATTTACATGACTATGCCAGCCCCAAGGAGGCCTATCACCAATTTGCCAATTACTTTCGCTTCTACAACTTTGAGCGCCCGCATCAAGCGTTGGACTATCTGACGCCTGCCCAAGTTTACGGTGTGAGCCCACCCGTCCCGTTCGTGGTACACTCACCGCTAACCTTAACAAACCGCACCACCTTAAACTGACCCATTTTCAACTCTAAAGAGTCTTATCCACCTCATCTATCTTTTAGTAATAGTTTATTAAATATTTTATCTCTATTTTCTTTTTCTTCCACCCATTTTGCAAAACTTATTGCACCGCCACACATGACAATACCAAGTGGAACTGCAATAAGCAACCAAGGAGTGCTGCCAACCGCTATATAGCCTATTGCAGTTCCCAAACCAACTGCACCTCCCTTTTTTGCTATGTTGGAAAGTGACCACAACTCTAGAGGAGATTGCTCAAAAGGGACAATTTCCGAATATGTCAAATATTCAGCAAATGGCCTATATTTATCGAGATTTTCACCATTCATATCTTGATAGAGTCTATTGGCAATATCAATAGAAATATCATTAATAGAGTGCAATTCAATATATTTGAAATCTTTTAATTCCAAATATTCAACAATATCTTTGGGCGCATTTTCTCGACTTAGCAGATCAATTACATCTTGATTAAGAGAACGAGACGGGAAGATTAAAAATTTAAAGCCAGAAGTTTCGGTTGTATCAAGAATTGTTGTTTCATAGACCTGTACAATAGTCATATTATCCTCCTGAAATGATGAATTTGATCTTGTTAACGAAAATAATACTATTATTCATTTGTTTTTTCAATGGTTAAAACGAGTGTTGACAACCTTCAAGTATAATTATCTGTTCGAGGAATCCCAACTATGTCCTCCTTTTCACATAAAATCGATGAATGGATGAAAGAAGCCGAGACGCGGCCCGAGTCGGCGGTGACGATCGTGAGGCTGATCGCCAGGCGCCTGCGCGAGCTGACCGAGCGCAATGAGGAGCTGCTGGTAGAGAACATCGCCTTGCAGGACGGCACGCGCGTCGAGGAGTATCAGAAGCGCATCGCCCACCTGGAGTATCAACTGGATCTGCTCAAGCGGCGTTTCGGGGGCGACGGCGCAGAGCTTGCCGAGCTACCGACCCAGTCAGCCGCTCCATCGACATTGAATTTGCTGGTCTACAATACCTATGGGCGGATTCTTCGCCTTGAGATTGATCCGCATATTCAGTCAATAGGCCGCATCTCAGATGAAACACTTCAAACCAGTGAACAGCCGCGCCTGCTGACGGTCCCATCCAATGAAGAAGTGCTGCTGCTTTTCACCTCAGGGCGGGTCAGTACCTGTGCGGTGGAGAATATTCCAACGGTGGAAATCGGCGGCGAGTGGGCCTGGGAGGCGGCCGCCCTGCCCGATGAACCTCGAGCTGGTGAATTCCTGGCCTGCATCATGCCCATCTCGCATCTGCCGCTCTCCGAGTTTTTCATGCAGGTCAGCCGCCGAGGCTGCGTGAAGAAAACGATGACCTCCATGGCGCAGACCGTTCTTGGAAATCATTATCTCGGCAAGGGCACGCTGCAAAAATCGGATCAGGCGTTCGATGTCATGCTCTGCCAGAAAAAGGATCTCTTCGCCTTTGTCACACTCGAAGGCAAATTGCTCGGGCTGGATGTGAATGAGCTACCGTACAGCGCAGAGGAGCGCATCAAGCTGAGCGCCAGTGATTATGTCATTGCATCCTTTGTGCCGCACCCCGAGGAGTCCATGCTGTTTGTGACCCAGACCGGCAAGGTCATCCATCGTGAAATGGAGAGCCTTGAGTTAGCCAAATCCCCGCTGGCAAAGGGACAGGCGCTGATCTCGCCGGCGCGGCTCGAGCAGGGAGTCCGTTTTATCGGCGCGGCATCGGTGCGAGATGCGGATCGGATCGCGGTGCTGGATGTCAACGGGACTCTCAAAGTCCATCGTGCGGACTCGATCCGCGGCAGCGGTTCGATCGAAGCCGAAGGCTTGATCGTGTCCATCGGCGTGATCCCCGCTGAGTCTTAGGAGGTATCGAATCCATGAGCGTCAAGGCTGGCATTGACTTTGGCACGTCCAATTCGGGAGTCGCTGTGTATGATGGCCGGCGAGTTCATTTGCTGCCTGTCGATCCAAAAAACGTGATCCCAGAAGTGATCAAGACTGTGATGTATATCACACGGGATTATCGCCCTTCGATCGGGCAGGAGGCAGTGGAGCATTACTACCGCGATAACGTCAACCGCCAGCGGCGTTTCGTGAAGCAGTGGACGGGTGAGATCGACGTGTATGGAGCGGACATGCATTACGTCCGGGATATTTTCGTCTACGTGGATGAGCTCCAGCCCGGGCGGCTGCTGCAATATCTCAAGACCGCGCTCCGCAAGGAGAGATATGAGGGCACCCAGATCTTCGAGCGCTATTACACGGTTGGCGACCTGGCGCGGACCTATTTGAGTCTGTTGAAGCAGCGTGCCGAAGATGTTCTCGGCGAGTCACTTGACTCTGTGACACTTGGACGTCCCGTGAAATTCTCCGAGTCACCTGAACAGGATCGCAAGGCACAGGAGACTTTGCGCCAGGCCGCGCACGAAGCCGGCTTCAAGCAAGTGGATTTCGAGCTCGAGCCCGTCGCGGCCGCGCTGGATTACGAACAGTCGATTCCCAAACCACAAAACGTTGTCATCTTTGATTTTGGCGGCGGTACGCTCGACATCGCCGTGATGCGACTCGGCGATCGGCGCGATCGCCAGGTCTATGCCAGCGGCGGTGTGGACATCGCGGGCAGCGACTTCGACCGCGCCATCATCGAGAAGCGCATGCTGTCTCATTTTGGGTTCGGGCGCGTCAAGCATCATCCTGAGATCATGGAGATGGTCCACGCCATCCCCGACTGGATGGCGCTCCCCTACCTGGGCACACCGATCAACAAGAACATCCTGGAGAAAGCCATTCACGCCGGGACTGCTCCCGTTCAAATGAAGGCCCTGCAGGGACTCATCTACAACGACCTGGCGTTCACGTTTTACAACCGCGTCGAAGCAGGCAAGATCGCTCTCTCCAGCGACGGCGCAACAGTGATCAGTCTGGAAGATACGGACATAGCGCTCTGGGAGCTGTACACGCGTCATCAATTTGAAACCGATATTCAGCATTATCTGGTGGACGTGGGAAAGATCCTGCTCGAAACAATCGCCAGATCGGGCCTTGAACCGGGTGAGATCGATGCGGTTGTGAAGACAGGCGGCTCATCCAGCATTCCATTGTTTACTGAAATGCTCGTGCGCATTTTTGGCAGGGAAAAAGTGAAGCAATCCAGTTCATTTACGAGCGTCGTAGCAGGGTTGGCAATCAAAGCAAAGATGTAGCCACTCTTTATAAAGAAACAAAACAATATGTCGTTGCTTCGTCGGGAAGATCACCCTCCTCGCAACGACATGTATTTCATGATGCTTCGCTGCTTTATAATAGCAAAGGCAATTCCTGGTGATCACGTTTTATTGATGGGAAGGAAACACTATGGATCGTACTTCATGGTTGAGAGAAAAGCGACATGAAGCAGAAGAGGGATATGACATTTTGTGGTCGCCGCTCTATGACGTGGATGGCGGCAACTATCCAAATGCATCTCATTTACAGTTCATCCAAAAGTTTGTCGGTCTTTTTCCGCAGAAGAGCATCCTCCTTGATGCAGCTTGTGGGACAGGCAGATATATGCCACTTCTTCTCGAAAAAGGACACTCTATCATCGGGATCGATCAGGCAAAGGGCATGCTTGCGCGCGCCAACGAGAAATTCCCTGAAGTGCAGTTCGAGAAAGTCGGCTTGCAGGAGATGTCCTTTGAGAATGTTTTCGACGGAGCGATCTGCATGGATGCCATGGAGCATGTCTGCCCCGAAGACTGGAGGCTTGTCCTGGCTAACTTTCAGCGGGCGCTCAAACAGCAAGGTTATCTTTATTTCACTGTCGAACTTGCAGATGAAACAGAAATCAAAGCTGCTTTCGAACAGGCTCAGCTGTTGGGGCTGCCTGTAGTCTACGGTGAATGGATTAATGATGATGTTTACCATTATTACCCAGCGCTTGAACAGGTCAGAGAATGGGTTCAGCAAGCCGGGTTGACTATTCTGGAAGAAGGCGAAGGCGATGGCTATCACCATTTCCTGATGCGCAAAGCATGATGGAATAGGGCTGAGGTGTTTCTTGCGCGAAAAACCCGACATCCCTGACGAACTCATCATTTCCCGTTTGC
>DATFET010000152.1:0-5862 GCA_035250835.1 Anaerolineales bacterium | reverse complement strand
TTTTAAGAAACATTATGACATTGCGCATGAAATTAGTAATCACCTAAGTGAATTAAGTGCTCTCGAAAACTTAGGGGCCACCTATACGCAAATGGGTGATTATTACAAGGCTGTTGATGCTTATGAACAAGCTGCGACAATTTCTCAAGAAATTGGAAATCGCGAAGCGGAGTTGATGCATATTCGAAGAATAGGTGAGGCATATGCGATGATAGGTAATTTAGATGTTATACCTAATGCAATTGAAGTGAATGAACGACAATTGGCTCTTTCCCGTGAAATCAAGGATTCTGATGCTGAAGCAGCCGCACTCGCCATGTTAGGCTTTTTGAATTACAACATTGGAGAAAAGGAAAAGGGGATCATGCTTACCAAGCAGGCTTTGGAAATATTTAGGGCAATTGGGGCACCAGCGTCGACAGTAGACGCACTACGAAACATGCTAAGACAGTGGGGTGTTTCGAACTAAATGAAACCAAGAAATAAATACGGTTTTGAAACTATAAAAATGGGCTGATTTGAGCGTGAATCCGGCGAAATCGCCTGCTTGAAAACCGCAAAAATTAGTTGGTTTCATTTAGCTCAAGCAAGGTCCGGCTCAGTCTATTCGCGCTTCACATTGAATCCGAACTGCCAGCCGTTGATCGATCCATTTAGAAAACCGATTACATCCTGCCAGGGTGCAGACATCTCGGCAAATGCAACTGTGCTGTTGTAGCACAGCACTGACATTTCTCGGATGGTCCCAGGCACCTCCCCTGCGATCTGCCCGCGATAGGGATACATCTTGATCATCGTTACCACAAACATCCGTTCCGGCACGCAGCACTGATCGTTTATAGCACACTCACAGCGCACATCGACCCGGAAGATCGTGGTCACGCCATCCTCCATTTGAAATTCCACATCCAGGAACAGATACTTCGCGTCGATAGTCTGTCCAAGCTGGTCTATTCCTGTTGATATTTGATCTGCATTCCGCAAGGGTTCGTTCAGCCAGTTGACAATCTGTTGTTCATTGGGAATGTGAGTGGGGGTGGGAGTGTTGGTGGGCGTCCACATCGCGGCAGTTTGTGTGGAGGCTACCGCGGTTCCAACCGCGGTAGGTATCGGTGTGGGAGTACTATCGACGCACGCGTTGAGAGATATCAAAAGAACAAGGGGAATAATGATGAATGAGAGTTTCATAAATGCCTCCCTTGCCAGGTTATGGATTATCCCATCATAGCGTATTTGAAGTGGATTGACATTAAAAATACACCCGACCCTAAGAGACTATCTCAAAACACATGAAATCACGTAGGAATCAGAATTTCATCTCAAAACTCAGTGGCGCGCCTGCTTCATCAACAGACGGCGATACCAGAGCAAGGCACACGCAAACTGCAGCAGTCCGAGATAGTGTTGTGGATCCTTGTCATAGCGTACCAAGAGCGCGCGGCACTTCGATAACCAGGCGAAGGTTCGCTCCACCACCCAGCGTCGCGCCGGATACTTGCGTTGAGTCTTCGGCACTGGGAGCTCACCTTTCCGTCGAATATGTGAAATGTAGCGCTTCTGCGCCGCCACACGCTTTCCGGTGGGTGTGTCATAAGCCTTGTCTAGCGACAAATGTTGCGTGCGTCTCTTTCGGGTTCGGGGTCGCTGCACGACAATGGCATCGATGGTCTGTTGGAGTAACCGATCATCATTCACATTCGCAGCGGCAAGGACGGCTCCTAAGGGTCCGCCGTCTCCGTCCGTCACGAGGCTCTTTTTGGAGCCATTTTTCCCACGATCCGTGGGGTTGGGACCCACCGCGCCCCCCAAACCGGGCTTTGCCCAACATGCAATCCGCAGCTTGCCATTTCCACTGTACGCCTTTCAACTCATCGCACTCTTTGACCAAGCGCGCCCAGAGTTTCTTGAAGAAACCGGACTCACACCAATCTTGAAAGCAGCGGTAGATCGTACTGTCATCCCCGTACACTCGTGGGATATGATTCCATTGACAGCCGGTGCGCAGTCGAAAGATGATCGCATCGAGCACTCGCCGCCGATCCACCCGAGGGCGACCGGTAACCGCAGGTGGTTCCAGTCGCCTGAGCATCGGCTCGATCCGTTCCCACAAGTCGTCGGGAACTTCCCACAGCGTGGGCATGGGTTGCTGGTGTTTTGCCATAGCAGCCTCCTCTTCGAGAACCTATGCCCTTTATCGCATCATTCCAAGTTTTGAGATGAATTTTCAAATCCTGCCAAAATTTGACGTTTTGAGATAGTTACTAAAGACAGGCAGGAAATATCCTGTCCTTGTCCCCGCCAGTGAATCACAACAGTCCATAGAAAAAGCAGGTATAACCCAAGACGCTGGACGCTGCGATAAAGGTCCCGATAAACCTCACGAAAATCACGTGCCATTTGTCGTAAAAAGTGCTGCCGCTAGCGCGGCTGGCCGCGCACCTGGAAACTGAGCCCGTCGATCACAGCCTGGATCTGCGCGGGTGCAGACGGGTGCTTTTCCACATGCTGGAACACGACCGTCAGCACGAAGGGACCGGCCCGCTCCTCGAGCGGCATCCACTCATAGGTGAGCATCACCCCCACCCGCCCGTTCACTTGGACCACATGATGGTCGTAGCCGAGAAGCTGCTCTGCCTGTTCACGGGTGCAAACGGCTACAGCCTGGTGCGGGTACATCTGTTTGAACGGCCTGGGCATGCAGCGATATTACCACGCGGCAGACACAGCCATCTGCCTCACCATAGGATTACCCCCATCGTACAGGAATTGTGCGGCGCATAAAAGGGACGTTATTCACTCCGCGGGGGGGATGATGTTCCTCTGTGCGTTCAGCGCATCGATGTCAGCCTGTCAGGGTGGCGTGTTTATTCAGTTCTGCTCAACGTATAGCTGAAGAGTTCATTGCCAACCAGCAGGTTCATGGCTCTGTCCATCAGGAAGAGATGGTTCTCGTCCACTTTCAGGAACGAGAGCGGCTGCTGTGCATCCCGCAATTGGAGCTGGTACACAACAGCATCTGGATCGCCCTCCATGCCGTGCACGATCGTCCAGGAGCCTTCTCGGTATGTGCTGGTCCCCATGAAAAGATACGAGCTGGGGGCGCCAGTCGCCTCGTCCTGGTACAGGGTCAGTCTCCATTTGACTTTCATACAGCCGGGAAAAGGCTCGATCTGGGTAAATTCAATGACCTGTTCATGACAGGGAGTCCTGCCTTCGAACACGCCAAAGACCGACGAGCCTTCAGGCATCGGCGGCTGAGGCGGCCGGGTGGGAGGGTCCGGGATCGAACCCGGCGGCTCGTCTGCCTGGGCCAGGCGCTGGTTATCCATTCGGTTGAGGGTATAGCTCCACGCGCCATGTCCGACTCGGAGAGCTTTTTCTTCATCCAGGATGTGCAGAAGGTCGTCACTTACCTTCAGGAATGAGACCGTTGTTTGAGGGTCGCCTTGTATTTGATATACGACCGCTTCTGGATCCGTTTTTGTCCCGGTTGTGATCGACCAGTTTCCCTCCATCGAGATGGGCGTGCCTCCACCGACCAGGCCATTCGTGTTTTGCCGCGGCAGCCCATAGGCGCTCTTCAGGCTGTATGTGGTGGGCGATCCAGTCTCTGGATCCTGGTACAGAACCAGGTTCCAGATCATTTGCTCGCAATCACTGCCCGCCGGGATCTGCGGCAGGGGTCTGGTCTGCGGACTGCAGGGCGTGATGCCTTCGAACACGCCATGGACCTCGGGTCCACGCGGGAGCGCGGAAGGCGTGGTCATCTGTGGATTGATGTTTGCGCAGGCCGTGACCGTCAAAAACAGTAGCGCCAAAAGGAATGAATTGAAACAGGGTTTCATAAGGTTCCATCCTCCAAAAATTTGCGTTCTACAAGGATACCCCGTTTCGCTGCATTCCGTTCCCATCCAGCAAAGTAGATCGGTCGTCTGAAACACAGCCGCGCAATACATATCCGGGTCCATCGTTCAGTGTAAGGTCGTTTGGACTACTGCGGAAATTCTGTTCTCCAAAGACATTAAAAGCACCTTGCAACAATGTTATGTACCCACGAGATTAAGCAATCCTGAACGGTAAATGTGCAGTGTAGTAGGCAAAGCTTTTTGTATTTCACTCAGATATGGGGGGCAAAACCGTTAATTATTGGGCCGTTGAGCGGAATAACTTAGATGAATGTTAGAGTATGAATCGACAGCTTTACAAATATGTCCGGTGACTCCGCGAATAGTTGCCGATCTCCTTATAGCGAAAATGCTACCTTTATGGCATGCCTTCCTGGCATGAGTGAGAGACAAAATGAATAAGGAGAAAAAATGAACAAGAGAGTACATCGATTCGTGAGTCTCGCCCTGGCAATTGCCCTGGCACTGGGAGTTTCCTCCCAGGCGCTGGCATCTGGCGCATCCGCGGCTTTGATGCAGGGAAATCAAGCCTCTGCACTGGTCGCTGCCGTTTATTACGTGAGCAACAGCGGGAGCGACTCCAACCCGGGAACCAACGCAGCACCGTTCAAGACCTTCACCAAGGCTGTCTCTGTCCTCTTACCTGGTGATACGCTGCAGGTTATGGCCGGGACGTATAACCAACCTTTGGTCCTTTCCAGATCAGGAACAGCATCTGCCCCCATTAACGTGATCGGAAATGGAGCCATCCTGAATATGAGGAGTTCGACGCACACAGGGATAAAAATAAGCGGCAATTATATATCCCTTTCGAATTTCGAGGTGACCGGAGCTACAGAATACGGGATTAGCATCCTTGGTAAATATGTGACAGTCAAAAATAACGTCGTGCATGACAATGTTACCGCGAATGGGACCGCTGGCAGGTGCGGCGGGGCCGGGTCATGGACAAGCGCGCTCAAGGTTAGGGTTGGCGGTGAACACATTATCATTGAGAACAATACCTTGTATGAAAATTGCGGAGAAGGAATCGCCATCACACGCGGTATAAACGTCCTGGTCCGCAACAATACCGTCTACGATAACTTTGCCCCCAACATCTACGTCGACAACTCTCCGTTTACGACCGTGGAAAACAACCTGGTTTATTGCACAGGCGCAGTCCTGCGCCCGGATGGGAGAAGACCCACTGCCATCGGCCTCGGTGAAGAGGAATATGCGGGGTGGGGAGCTCAGATGCATGATGTCCTCGTCACCGGTAATACGGTCAGGGATTGCGGTAAAGGCATCGGCGCGTTCGACAGCGAAGTGGGCGGGACGCTTACCAACGTGACCATCACAAGAAATTACATCCCCAGCGGACAGGGCCGGGCCATTTCCATGACCAGCTCGTACCACAGGAATGTGGTGATTTCATACAACAACATATTCAATGCAGTCTACCTCCAGGTCAGCACAGGTATCACTCTGATCGGAAACACCATCATTGGCAGCGGCACCTCGCCTACCTCAACCCAGACAGCGACTCCCGGGTCGGTGCCCACCAATCCAGGAACACCGACTGCAACTTTTACTGCTAACAACACCTCGCCTACCTCAACCCAGACAGCGACTCCTGAGCCAGCAGCCACCAATCCGCCGACTTCGACCCTGGCGGCCCCAGTTCCCTCGAACACAGCCGCTGCTGCCTCTACACCCACCTCGGCCGTCAGCGATGGGATCTTTGCCAATGGTTTTGAAAGTGGGGATCTATCGGCCTGGAGCGGCAGTGCAACCAACGGCGCTCATCTGGGCGTGAGCCCAGCGGCCGCCCTGGCAGGCAGCTTTGGCATGCAGGTACAGATCAATGGCACTACGGCGCTGTACGTCAACGATGCCTCCCCGAATGCCGAGCCGCGCTACCGGGTGCGCTTCTATTTTGATCCGAATTCGGTCACGCTGGCAAGCGGTGACTATC
>DATFET010000143.1:0-9338 GCA_035250835.1 Anaerolineales bacterium | reverse complement strand
GCTCATTCGATGAGCCGATTGTCCTCATGCTGGGCGGGCGCGACAAGGACCTGCCTTGGGAGGATTTGATGCGGCTTGCCAATGAGCGCGTCGACCATCTGGTCATCTTCGGTGAGGTGGCAGATAAGATCGAAAAAACGGTGTGCGACCTCGGGCTTCGCGAGAAGCGGTTCACAGTCACGCGTGCAAACGGTCTGTACGATGCAATCCATAAAGCGGCGGAGGTATCCGAGGCGGGTGACGTCGTTCTATTGTCCCCGGGCGGGACCAGTTTTGATGAATTCAGGGATTTTGCTGAACGTGGAGAAAGGTTTAGAACATGGGTACGAGAACTTTCGTAAACGATCGTGGTTCTTTTTCGCCCGCCAGAAAAATGTCGCGCGGGTTCGATATGCCGCTGGTGCTGATCGTGGTGGCTCTGCTGGTGTTCGGCCTGATCATGTTGTATTCTGCCTCATACGATTTCTCGTTTATCGCATACGACTCTTCTTCTTATATGTTCGTGCGGCAGATACGCTGGCTCCTGTTGGGAGCAGTGCTGGCATTTGGCCTGTCCTTGTTTGATTATCACAACTGGCGCAGGATTGTGGTTCCTGCCATGCTTTTTACGATCGGTTTGCTGGTCACGGTATCGGTCATTAATGAGATCCGCCTCGGGGCATCGCGCACCCTGTATCAGGGTTCATATCAGCCTTCGGAAATTGCGAAACTTGTTTCTGTGATCTATCTTTCAGTATGGCTGTATTCCAAACGGCAATTCCTGCATGATATCGGCGTAGGCTTGATTCCCCTGGGTGTGATCCTTGGGACGATTGGCGGCTTGATCTATCGCCAGCCGGACCTGAGCGCGGCGGGCACGGTGCTGATCCTGGGCGGCATGCTGTTCTTCCTTGCCGGCGCAGATACCAAGCAGATCATTTTTCTGTTAATCCTGGCTGCCGGCATCGGCTTCCTGATCGTCCGTTTCAGCGCGACCGGCCAGGACCGCGTGGATTCTTATCTTGCTGGTTTACAGGATCCCACCCACGCATCTTATCATGTCCAGCGTTCCTTTGAAGCGATCATCAAGGGCGGCGTGTTTGGTGTGGGCCTGGGTCAGGCGGATACGAAATTGCTTGGCCTGCCCTTCGCGCCAACTGACAGTGTTTTTGCCGTCGTTGTGGAGGAGCTCGGTTTGTTTGGATCCGTCCTTTTGATCGGCCTATATGCTTCCCTGGTATGGCGCGGCCTGGTGATCGCCCGCCGCGCGCCCGACATGCTGGGCACCCTGCTTGCTTCGGGTTTTGCCTGCTGGATCGCAATCGAAGCGCTTATCAATATGGCAGCAATGGTGGGACTCGTCCCATTTGCTGGCAATGCCCTGCCCTTTATCAGTGCTGGTGGTTCCAACCTGGTCTCCATGCTGTGCGCGATCGGGATCATGTTGAATATCTCCCGCCAGAGTGGTGAGACTGTAAAGAACGAAGAAAACGATTGGAGGTCATTCGGTGCGGTTGTTGATTTGCGCCGGGGGAACGGGAGGCGGAGTGTATCCCGCTCTCGCCGTTCACAGCGCACTCGTGGTTAAAGTCCCGAACCTCGACACGCTCTGGGTGGGAAGCGAGGGCGGCATGGAGGCATCCCTGGTAAAACGCCAGGGGATTCATGTCGAGACCATCCCGGCTGCTGGCGTGCACGGGGTCAGGCTGTCTGCCCTGCCGCGTAATTTCGTAACGATCACGCGCGGGATATTTGCCGCCCGACGCCTTTTGAACGATTTCAAACCTGATGTGCTGTTCTTTACCGGAGGGTATGTGGCAGTGCCAATGGCACTGGCCGGGCGTTCGATCCCGTCCCTGTTGTATGTGCCGGATATCGAGCCGGGCATGGCGATCAAGTCCATTGCGAGCAGGGCAAATGTCATCATGGTGACGACTGAACAGTCGCAGAAGTTCTTTAACAAAAAAGTGTACGAGACGGGCTATCCGATCCGCGCCGACCTCGCGCTTTGGGACCGTCAGACAGCAACCCAGCACCTGGGCGTTGCCGGGAGCCTGCCCGTTCTGCTGGTGTTCGGCGGAAGCAAAGGCGCGCACTCGCTCAACCTGGCAGTCTTGAATCACCTGAACGCGCTGCTGGAGAAGTTTGAGCTGATCCACATTTCAGGTGAACAGGATTGGCAGCTTATCAAGGATACCCGCGAGCAATTGCCCACCGATATTGCCGATCGTTATCACATTATGCCCTATCTGCATGAGATGGGAGCCGCTCTTGCAGCAGCAGACATAGCAGTTTCGCGGGCGGGTGCTTCGAGCCTGGGTGAGTATCCGTTATTTGGGTTGCCTGCCATCCTGGTCCCGTATCCGCATGCCTGGCGCTATCAGAAAGTGAACGCCGATTACCTGACCCGCCGCGGCGCGGCAGTCGTCCTTGAGGATCACCGCCTCAATGATGACCTGCTGCCGACATTGAACGTATTGATGGAAAATCCGAACAAATTGAAGGCAATGCGCGCCGCAATGTTCCAGTTATCGCACCCGCGTGCCGCCGATAAGATCGCCAGTGCGCTGATCGAACTGGCTGGAGAGTGACACTATGATGAGCATTGTTTCTTTCTTCTGGATGTGCGTGATCCTCTTTGCCTTCGTCGGCTGGATGAGAGGCTGGGCAAAGGAATTACTCGTTTCCTTTAGCGTGATCCTGGCCCTGGCATTGAACTTTATCCTGCGACGTTATATTCCAATTATCCGCGACATGGAGGAAACCGAGGTAACCCTATTCTGGGTGCAGACCATCATTCTGCTGGTGCTGGTGTATTTTGGTTATCAAACGGTCGTCAGCATTCCACACCTTTCATCCCGCGCCGCTCGTGAACGAGTGCAGGATTCGCTTTTCGGTGGAATCCTGGGCGGCTTCAACGGATATCTGATCGCCGGAACGATCCTCTATTACATGGATCGTGCAAATTATCCGTTCCCAAAATTCATGACCGCGCCCACAGACCCGGCGATCGCCGCGACTGTGGACCAGATGATGCTCTACATGCCGCCGCAGCTGCTGGGTGAGCCAGGCATCTACTTCGCCATCATCCTTGCCTTTATCTTTGTGCTCGTTGTTTATATCTAAAAAATCTCGCGCTGAACGGCGCTGGTCGAGTAGAGTGAGTGCTGTTCTCGCTCGTATCGAGACCAAGAGACTAAGGAACTAGAGAACCAAGTAACTATCATGACACACGTCCATTTCATTGGCATCGGGGGAAGCGGCCTTTCCGCCATCGCCCGCCTCCTGCTGGAGAGCGGATACACGGTGAGCGGCTCTGACCGCGTCATGACCCCATTTGCCGACGAGATCCGCAAGGCTGGTGCGACCGTGTACATCGGTCATCATGCTCGCAACCTGAAAGGAGCCAATTGGGTGGTGCGTTCATCCGCGATCACAGAGGACAACCCCGAGTTCGAAGCAGCGGAGCGGGCCGGCATTCCTGTTTACAAACGCGCAGACTTTCTGGGTGAGTTGATGGCCGATAAAACGGGGATCGCCATCGCCGGCACACATGGCAAGACGACTACCACAGCCATGACCGCCTGGACCCTGAGTGAGCTGGGCCGCGACCCGTCCTTTATCGTTGGCGGTGTGATCCACAATCTCGGAGTCAATGCGCGGGCTGGCAAGGGCAGCATATTCGTGATCGAGGCTGATGAATACGACAATATGTTCCTCGGACTCAAACCCCAGATCGAAATCATAACGAGCCTCGAACATGACCACCCAGATTTCTTCCCAACCTACGCTGCCATGGTTGAGTCGTTCCGAAATTTTGTGGATCTGCTTCCCGTGGATGGAACACTGATCGCCTGTGTGGAGGATAACGGCGCGGCGGAAATGATCATATATGCGCGCAAGACCGGCAGGAATGTGATCGGATATGGTTTACAGGCGGATACCACCATCAATAGCCCCCTGTGGGTGACAGCCCGCCAGGTAAAGCCCAACCTGCGAGGCGGGTTCGATTTTGTAGCCTCCTCCAACCTGGGAAGCTCGGACCTCGATGTGAAAGTTTCGCTCCAGGTTCCAGGCAGGCATAACCTCCGCAATGCGCTGGCTGTGCTGGCGATCATGGATGTGCTTGGACTGTCCCGTGTGAAGGCTGCGCAGGCGCTTTCTGAATTCACCGGTACAGGACGCCGCTTCGAGCTGCGCGGCGAGGAGGATGGCATCTGTGTCTTTGATGATTATGCCCATCATCCCACCGAGATCATGGCAACGCTGGAAGGAGCGCGGGCGCGTTATCCTGACCGGCGCATCTGGGCCGTCTGGCAGCCGCATACCTATTCACGTACAAAAACGATGTTTGTTGAGTTTGCGCGGGCATTCAAGGATGCTGACCAGGTCATCGTTACCGAAGTATATGCAGCGCGTGAACCAAAAGAGGAATTCACTTCTGCTGAGATCGTCAGCGCCATGCCGAATCTTTCGGCACGCTATATCGAGACCCTGGCGGAAGTGACAGACTATCTTCTCCAGCATCTCGAGCCCGGGGATGTAGTCTTCGTTCTTTCGGCTGGCGATGCGGACCAGATCAGTACCGATGTCGTGAAAGGATTACAGGAAAGGTAAACGATTATGAATAAAAGACAAAATCGCGTCTACCGCTTCGAAACCCTTCATCACAACCGCGACAATGCTCTCTCCTTGCTGCCATTGAACACACTACTGACCAAAGCTCAAAAGGAACTGCCTCCACGCCTAGTGATAGCACCTGACGATGCGAGTGAAGAACTGGCTTTGAAGCTGATGGCAGGAGTGAAATTGCAATTCAAACGAACCTATCCAGCCCACTGGATTGGCTCACCCCTCCTGTTCGGACTCAACGAAACGGCTGGAACTGATGTCCGATGAGAAAAAGGAGAAACAGCTTCATCCGGAAACCAATTTCCTGCCGCCCTTAAAAATGTTCCTGGCCTTCTTCGACCGGGACACTCGTAAAAACAAAAAGAAAAACGATGCTGCAAAACAGGAAACCTCGGATGAGAAGAATGTTGAGAAATTGATCGAGAAATTAAGTGAAAAAGAAGAGAAGTTCGAAGATGACAGTGATCAGTCCACCCATTGACGTGTTATACGCCAAACTTGGCGACAAGGTAAAGGAGAATGTCCTCCTTGCGCCTTACACCTCCGCGCGCATTGGCGGACCCGCAGATGTTCTCATTACTGCCGAATCTGCCGATGAACTGGCGCGAATCATCAAATTGTTATGGAAACTGGATCTTGATTTCACTATGCTGGGCGGTGGCTCGAATGTGCTGGTGAGTGACAGGGGTGTGCGCGGCGTCGTTGTGCTGAACCGGGCGAAGGCAGTCCGCTTCCATAACGGCGACGGGCCCTCGGTCACAGTGGAATCGGGGGTTATCTTCAGCAACCTGGCCAATCGCTGCGCGTCCAAGGGATTTGGCGGACTCGAATGGGCAGCAACTGTCCCGGGCACGATCGGCGGCGCGGTCTATGGGAACGCCGGCGCGTTTGGCGGCGACATGGCTGGAAGCCTGGTCTGGGCTGAATTGCTCACCGAAAGCGGACGTGAGAAATTTACCGTTGACCAAATGGGATACGGGTATCGCACGAGCGTGTTAAAGCGCGGCGAGCTGGATGCGGTCGTCCTGGCTGCGGAGCTGCGTCTGACGGAGTCGACTCGCGAGGAAGCAACTGTAAAGATCGAGCAGTTCAGCGCGCACCGCAAGTCAACACAGCCGCCTGGTGCAAGCATGGGTTCGATGTTCAAGAATCCGGAAGGCAATTATGCAGGACGACTGATCGAAGCTGGCGGGTTAAAGGGTGCACGTATTGGCAATGCCGAGATCAGTCCGCTGCATGGGAACTTCTTCATCAACCATGACAACACCCGCGCCGACGATATCCGTGCCCTGATCGAGCTTGTGCAAAAGACTGTGAAAGAAACACAGGGCGTTGCCCTCGAGCTGGAGATCGAATTGGTCGGAGAGTGGAACGTTTGAACGTTATGAATAAACTTCACGTGGCAGTCTTATTGGGTGGACGCTCAGGCGAGCATGAGGTATCGCTGATGTCTGCGCGCTCGGTGCTGTCGGTGCTGGATCCCGCCAAATACGAAGTGACGCAGATCGGCATCACGCACGAAGGCAAATGGCTGACAGGTGAAGATGTGATCGGCAAATTCGAGCAGAACAAACTTGATCACCTCGAACATTTTGTGCTTTCTCCTGATCCATCAGACGCCACCCGATACCCGAAACCAATCGATGTGTACTTCCCCGTCCTGCACGGAACCTTTGGCGAAGACGGAACATTGCAGGGCTTGTTCGAACTGGCAGATGTCGCCTATGTGGGCGCAGGTGTGGTGGGTTCCGCCGTTGGCATGGACAAAGGCATATTCATCGACGTGATGATCGCCAACGACATCCCGATTGTCGATACGATGGTTGTCCTGCGCTCGGAGATCGAAATGGATATGACGTCCGTGATCGAGAACGCTGAGAAGGTCAGCGAATATCCACTCTTTACTAAGCCTGCCAATCTTGGCTCCTCGGTCGGCGTGACCAAATGCAGCAACCGTTCCGATTTACAGGAAGGCCTGATGGAAGCGGCTTCCTTCGACCGGCGGGTACTGATCCAGAAGGGAATCAGGAACGCGCGCGAGATCGAAGTCAGTGTGCTGGGCAACGATGAGCCTGTCGCCTCGCTACCCGGCGAAATCCTGCCCAGCCGCGAGTTTTACTCGTACGAATCGAAGTACATCGATGGCACTTCCGGGCTGCTCATTCCAGCGGACCTGTCTGGAGAGGTCACGGAAAAAATATGTGATTATGCAGTTCGCGCCTACAAAGCCATTGATTGTGCAGGCATGGCGCGCGTCGATTTCTTCGTAGAGAAGGATACGGACCGCATCTACCTCAACGAGTTGAATACGATCCCGGGCTTTACAAAGATCAGCATGTATCCCAAGTTATGGGAAGCCAGTGGACTCTCCTATAGTCAGCTGGTGGATCGTTTGATCGAACTGGCCGTACAGCGTAAGGCAGAGCGCGACCGCACATCGCACCTGTATCGGAGTCACGGATGAGCGAAAAGAAAGATTTAACGCGCGCCGAAGAGGTCCGCTTGCGCCGCGAGAGAGATACCTCGAAGCGGGTGCAGCGTGCCAGGAAGGAGTCGACGCGTCCCGCGCCGCCGGTCACGAGGCGCGCCAGACAGGAAGCCGCGGCCCCGAAGCGCAAACCCGCCCGAAATGTACGCCGCCGCTTCCAGGTTGCTGTGCCAGTGACCGAATCGGATGTCCACTCTCTCAGTGTTCCGCGTCCCCGCCTGGGTATGCGCCTGCTCTCCTTTTTGCTTTCGATCCTGCTCCTGGCTGCGATCTATTTTGTTTACACCCTTCCACAGTTCCGCGTGACAGACGCCCAGATCACCGGTAACCGTCTGATCTCCGCACAGGAATTGAGCGCAGCCATGAATATTGCTGGACAGCCGATCTTTTCACTCAAGCCTGCCGAGCTGGAAACCCGCCTGCGTCTCAACTATCCTGAGCTTGCCTCAGCCGATGTGGCGGTTTCGCTTCCGAATGTCGTTTCGGTGAATGTCGTCGAGCGGAATCCCGTTGTGCGTTGGGAGCAGGGAGCTGGCTACACATGGATCTCTGAGGATGGTGTGGCGTTTCGGCCGCGCGGCGAGATCCCGGAGCTGATCTCTGTCATAGCGGTATCCGCTCCCACCCTGACGTTGAGCGCCAGCGATCCGCTGAACCCGCTGCCGTTCATATCCACGGAAATGGTCCAGGCGTTGAAGGGTCTGGCGAGCCATGTGCCGCCCGGCGTATCGATCATCTTCGACCCGGTGTATGGTTTTGGCTGGAATGACCCGCGCGGCTGGCGTGTCTATTTTGGGACGAAGGCGAACGATGTCGAGTTGAAAATGCGAGTCTATCAATCGCTGGTGGATTCACTGACGCAGAGAGGCATCCACCCGGCCGTGATCAACGTGACGTATCCGACTGCGCCGTATTACAGGATCAGTCAATAATATAGAGTTTGGAGTGCGGAAGCAAGCTTCCGCTTTTGCAGGAGCTTGCTCCTGCACTCCACAAGAAGGTACCTATGGAAGAAATCGTTGTAGGCATTGACGTTGGAACAACCAAAGTGTGCACGCTCGTTGGACGGGTAGAGGATGACAAAACCATCCGCATCCTCGGCGTGGGCATCGAACCTTCGGAGGGAATCCGCAAGGGCATCATTGTCGATCTTGCCGCGGCGTCGCAGGCGATCACGCGTTCGGTCGAAAAAGCCGAATCCACCTCCGGGCTCGAGATCACCTCCGCGCTGGTGAGCATGGCAGGCGCGCACGTCTCCTCGGTGAACAGCCGCGGTGCGGTGGCTGTCAATGGGAACGCGATCGATGAGTACGATGTGGAACATGCCCTCGACCAGGCGCGCGCGGTTGCCATCCCGCATGACCGTGAGATCATCCATGTCATCCAGCGCGGTTTCACTGTGGATGGGCAGGACGGCATCCGCAACGCGAAAGGCATGCATGGATATCGCCTCGAGGTGGAGGCGCACATCATCACCGCCTCGGCTGCGACCGGAGACAACCTGCGCCAGTGTGTTAGCGCGGCAGGCGTGGACATCCAGCAGTTCGTGTTGAACCCGCTGGCTTCAGGTGAAGTGGTATTGACCGAGCAGGAGCGCCAGATGGGCGTGGCTGTCTGCGACATCGGCGGCGGCACGACCGACCTGGCGATCTATGTGGACGGCGACGTGTGGCATACCATGGTGCTGGCTGTGGGCGGCAATCACATCACCCAGGACATCGCACATGGACTGCGCCTATCCTTTACGCAGGCGGAGGATGTGAAGAAGCAGCACGGATACGCATATCGCACAGGGGTTGGCTCAGAGGAATATTTCTCGATCCGCCCGTTCGGTGAGGATCGTCCTGTGCAGATCAACCGCCAGGAACTGGCACATATCATCGAAGCGCGTGTTGCGGAAATCTTTTCCCTGACCCTGCAGGAGATCAAGCGTTCCGGTTATGACGGTCTCCTGCCGGCCGGCATGGTATTGACTGGCGGTACGGCTGCACTGCCGGGCATCAAGCGCCTGGCATCCCAGGTGTTTGGAATGCCTGTCCGCACCGCGCAGCCGGAGAATCTTTCCGGGCTTGTAGATCGTTTGAAGTCACCTGCTTATTCGACAGGTGTAGGTTTATTGCAATGGGCACTCACGATGCACGATCATGATTTGAGCATTGGACGTGACTATCGCTCGAAAGGAGAGAAACGCATGGATTTAGGTTTTGTAAAAAAATTAATCGGCCGTATATTGCCGTAA
>DATFET010000140.1:0-6260 GCA_035250835.1 Anaerolineales bacterium | reverse complement strand
GAAGATTTTTGTCTCTCTGTGAATGATGAAGCAGAAAAGGGAAATTATCAAATTCTTGTCAACACATTAGAAGATAAGAACAACCGCATACGTGCTATCTTTGCCGTGCAAAAACTCAACGAAGGCTGGGATGTGCTCAATCTATTCGATATTGTCCGCTGTTATGAGCCGCGTGACACAGGCAGGGCAAAAATCGGTACAACGACCATGTCCGAAGCGCAGTTAATCGGGCGCGGTGCACGTTACTTTCCATTTGTCCTTCCTGAAAATCTTGATCGTTTCCGCCGTAAGTTTGACAATGCTCTTGGCCACGAATTGCGCGTCATTGAGGAATTACATTATCACAGTATCAATGATTCCCGCTACATTGCTGAAATTCGCCAGGCGTTGATTGAACAAGGCATCATGGATGAGAACGAGGTCACAAAGGAACTCAAACTCAAAGAGTCGTTCAAGAAAACGCAGTTTTATAAATACGGACTGATTTACATCAATAAGCCAATCAAAAAGGATTTTCAGCATGTCAAATCCTTTGCCAATTTAGGCGTGAAGAAAAAAAATCATGTCCATGTGATTGCTACTGGTCATGGCGGCGCAAGCACGATACTGGCAGAAAAGAGACAAACTGCAGTTGTCTCGGAAGAAACACGGAAAGATTTGTCTATAAAGATCATTGAACAAAATATTATTCAATCAGCCATTGCCAGAAACCCCTTTTACACGTTCGATTCGCTCAAGCATTACTTCCCTCATCTCGAATCGATGCGTGAGTTCATTACATCAGAAAATTATCTGGGTGGACTCGAAATTACCTTTCAGGGAAATGTTTACCAGCTTGAGGATAACAAATTTGAGAAACTACATGCCGTGTTGGATTTACTCGGTGAAATTGAAGCCGAAGTCCGCCAGCAAAACACCGAATATGAAGGGTCAAAAGAATTTCATTATTCCCGCGTTCACGAAATCTTCAATGACAAGGCTCTCAAGTTCTCAAAAGATAATGAACACGGCGAAGACGACGCGCAATTTGAGTATTTCGTCTCCACAAAAGATTGGTTTGCTTTCAATACGCTTTATGGGTCAAGCGAAGAAAAAGGGTTTGTGCGTATGCTCGATAGGCACATCGAGAAACTAAAAGAACAATACGAAAGTATTTATCTTGTCCGCAACGAAGGACATTTTGCGATTTACAACTTTTCTGATGGGAAAACCTTCCAGCCTGATTTTGTTTTATTCCTGTGCGAAAAAAGCGGAAAATCCGTTACTTACCAACTCTTTATTGAGCCAAAAGGCGGTCATCTCAAAGACCATGACCGCTGGAAAGAGACTTTCCTGAAAGAAATCACGGAAGAATTTGGAAACAAAATATTGAAACTTGAAGATAAATCAAAATATCGCTTGATTGGCGTACCGTTTTATAACAATGAAGACGAAAATGTTTTCAGAGAAAACTTAGAATCTGTGCTGAACTAACGGAACATGCAAAGGTTCTGCGCCGCTCCGCTTAGAATAATGGGAGAGAGGAATGCGACCTCACCCCTCCACAGGGTCATCGGGATGATCCGCATTCCACAGCGCGATCAATTCCTCCGACGATCTGCCAATATTGGATTTGTTCAGGATCTCAGCATGGAATTTTGTGGGATCATTCAACTGTCTAAGCATTTCCACGTCTGGCCGGAAAAGCATATCGAGACTGCCATCCATGCGTATGACCGGCGTGAAAATCCCCAGCCCTGCGATCTTGACCGCCTGCCCTGCATGGTTCGCCGTCAGAATGGCTTCCTGCAATTGATACACCACATGAAGGACTTCGCCCTGGCTCAATCCAGTTGAACGGGTCATATCACGGATTACATCCGGCATTTGTAGCGTCCGACCCCGCTTGATCTCCGGCTTATAACGGCGGATTGCTGTAATTTTCTTAGCCATACTCTTACCTTTCAACTGTGAAACTCTTCAATTCAGCGTTGATTGTAACAAAATACCGTCGGGATATTTATTTTTCTCGTCGAGAAAAATAAATATCCCGACGGGAAAATATATTTTATCGGCAAAATAAATACAATTTCGCCCTGAAATAATGAAATTTGCTGGCTGTGATTTGAAAAGTCCCCCTGAAAGTTGGGAATTCAGATAACGTAACCCGCGTTTCCATGTCGGTGTTCTAGGGCATAGAAAGGACATAACTGTAATGGTTGGAGGTTCGAATGTCAAAACAGGTTGATCTATTCAACAGTACCTATGGCAACTTCGAAGAGCAGGTATTGGCGGAAATTCGACAGGAAACCTACGGAGAGGATATCGGTCAAACCAGCTGGATCACAACCGAAGAATATGACAACTTCTTTAGCTGGCTGTCCCTCTCTGCTGGCGATCATGTCCTTGAAATTGCCAGCGGCTCCGGTGGACCTGCTCTCTATCTCGCAGGGAAATATAAGTGTCAGATCACAGGCCTGGATATCAATGAGGAGGGGATCAAAACTGCAGGTCAGAAAGCACTGGATGCCAATCTTACAAACGTTAAATTCCAGCTTGCGGATGTAAATCAACGCCTGCCCTTCGACGATGGAACGTTCGAGGCGGTTATGTGCATGGATTCAGCCAATCACTTCCATGACAGACTGGCTGTTCTGAGGGAATGGCATCGTGTCCTGAAAAGCGGACGGCGCATCCTGTTCACCGACCCGGTTGTCATCACAGGGCCTGTCTCTAATGAGGAGCTGGCAGCGCGCAGCAGCATTGGCTTCTTCATTTTTGTTCCGCTTGAAACTACAAAGAACTTGATCGGGGCAGCAGGCTTCAAGCTCATCCGCTGTGAAGATGTCACCGCGAATATCGAGCAAACCTCAGGGCGCTGGCACGCCTCCCGCCAGAGACATCGCCAGGACCTGGTCAGGATCGAAGGTGAGGAACGATTTGAAGGATTGCAAAAATTCTTCTCCACAGTTCATCAGCTGACGAGCGAACGGCGGCTGTCCAGGTTTGTGTTTCTGGCTGAGAAATCATGAGATCGGGACCCATCTATCCGACACCAGAGCACCGGGCAGCCGCGCATGCCATTACCGAGTATTTCGCTTCCCGGTATAGGATCGATGCGGTACTGCTCGTCAATTCGTGCGCCCGCGGCAAGGCAACCCGCGACAGCTGCCTGGATATCATCATGCTTGCAAAGCCAGATCACGAGCGATCCTCATTAAGTGATCTGGAAACAGGCTGGAATGAATTCGAGAAATCAAATCAAGCTGTCCAGGCCCTGTATAAAGTTGGCAGGTACTCGGTCGTACATCCCGACTTTATCAACGGTGTCTTTGTCCCCTGGGAACAGGACGAATCCGCGGGCCCGGACGATTTTGAAGTAGGGATTGGGAACTATCTGTTATACAGCGTTCCCTTATGGCAGGGGAGCAACTATTTTTCGCAGCTCAAAGGTCAGTGGCTCCCCTACTACAACGAGGATTTGCGCTGGCAAAGATTGGATCGAGTGCGGTGGTTCTGCCTGAATAACCTGCACCACATTCCACTCTATATCGAACGTGGACTCTACTTCCAGTCCTTCGACCGGCTGTACAACGCTTATCGTGAGTTCCTTCAAGCCCTGTTCATCGCGAAGCACACCTATCCAATTGCATACAATAAATGGATCCATGAACAGGTGGTGGAAATCCTGGGTTTGCCAGAGTTATATGAGCAGCTGATCCACCTGTTCGAGATCAAAAAGTTCGAAAGCAGTGAAATCCTGGACAAGGCAAAGGAAGTAGAAGAGCTGCTCGAGAAATATGCACCCTCCCCAGGCGCTCCATAAACCAGGAGAAGTCTGTACTTCTGTTTTCGGGTGAACATTCGTGATTTATTGAAGTTATAAGCAGGTGGAGACGCGCAGGAGCTTGTCTAGTCCAAAGTATAGGAAGCGTGCAATTTCATTAAAACCTATTGACAATCAATTCCATTTTGAGTATTCTATAGATATACGAAATGTGAGATTTTGCATTAACAGGTATTTTCATTTCCAGCCAGACAACAATGGGAGAATGCAATGATCAAAAGAATATTCCAATGGATCGTCGTTGCTGCAATTCTGGTCGCTTCTTTTGCATCAACCGGCGGCGCGTCGGCATCGTCCCAGTGCGCCAGCACCATCGTAGTCCAGTGGGGTGATACGCTGAGCGGTATCGCAGCCCAGTGCGGCACGACCGTTTCCGCCATCAAATATGCGAACCCAGGGCTTGGCTTCTGGGTCTACGCGGGACAGGTGCTGTACATCCCGACGGGCTCCAGTTCTGGATACTATCCCCCTCCCGCAGCAGGAGGCACGTACGTGGTCCAGCCTGGGGATACGCTCGCCAAGATCGCCAAGCGCAGCGGGACGACCGTATCCGCCATCATGGCAGTCAACCCACAGATCACCAATCCCAATGTGATCTATGTTGGGCAGGTTATCTACCTGCCGGCTGGGAGCTACCCTCCGCCCTCTTATCCGCCCCCTCCCACAACCCCTGCGCCGGGTCAGCCCTGCAACTGTCCCAAGCCTGCACCAGGTCACGAACTCAATACGGCAACCATAAACTATACGGGCGGGATGTACATCCGCAGCCAGCCAAATGGAGCGATCATTGCTTCGGCGATGAACAATGACACGATCTATTACTATCGGAACTCCCTCTTCAACGATGGCTTTGGCTGTACGTGGGTCAAGGTCAAAGTCTACCCACCCACAGATGGATACTACGATGGCTGGCTTCTGGTGAAGGACCAGCTGGGGAATCACTTTACCAGTCCACAATTAGGCGGCTAGAAAAAACAAGTTTCGTACTGGCAGTAAGAGAAAAGGAAGCTCCGTTTATTCGGGGCTTCTTTGTAGCCCGGCATAGCGAAGGCTTCTCGTGAGCGAGCCTCCATTCAATATGGAGCAGGTTTCGGTTAAGAGAGTGAGAGTGCTGGAAACAGCGCGTATAATTACGCCCGGAGAAAATAATGTCCAAGGAACCGACTGTCGAGGAACAGTGGTACAAAATGTTGACCGAGGGCGAAGGACCGCCCCGCCATCTTCGCCATTTGATGGGAAGGCTTCCGTCAGATCCTCGCTGCAAGCTTTGTGCTTCGCCCTTCAAGGGATGGGGAGGATTTCTCATGCGCCGCTTCGGCAGGGCACAGTCCAAATATAATCCCCGCTTCTGTGTACCCTGTGAAAAATTCGAGCATCCAGGCGGCGCTGAAATTATCCTGACCATGCTGTTTGCAGATGTGCGCGGCTCGACGACACTCGCAGAGCAAATGAGTGCGCGGGATTTCAGCCGCCTTATGAACCGTTTTTATACGGTCGCGACCCACGTACTGGTCCAGGCAGATGCACTGGTCGACCGCCTGCTGGGAGATGAGGCGATCGGTCTGTTTATTCCAGCCTTTGCCGGACAGGAGCATCCTCAGCGGGCGGTCGAAGCAGCACAGGAGCTGCTCCGCATGACCGGTCATCGAGATTCCAGAGGACCATGGCTTCCCGTGGGCATTGGCGTCCATAGCGGCCCGGCCTACGTTGGCGTCGTGGGAGACGAGGACAGTCCGATGGATTTCACCGCGCTCGGAGACAGCGTCAACACGACCGCCCGGCTCGCCTCCCAAGCCGGGGCCGGGGAGATCCTCGTCAGCGATTCGACATACTCCGCAGCCAGGCTGAACATGGAGGGGTTGGAGCACCGGCAGCTTGAGCTGAAAGGTAAGAGTGAGCCTATCGGCGTTCACGTCATCCACGCGGCTCCAAACCAAGTTTCCTCTTGACAAATAGACAAATATCTATATAATGCCAAATAGAAGATTATCTATATGAAATCAGACTTGCCGCTTGTCTGTGATATGAATGTGTTCGCACCGAGCCAACGCGAAAAACATATCCAGATTACAACGCAGTTGCTTCAGGGTGTGCAAAGCGTCCAGGAACTGGATCGCGGCTATGGATTCACTTTTCCAAATGAAACCATGTTCGTTATCAACATCGCCGACTTCATCGCCAACGAACGTTTATGCTGTCCCTTTTTGGAATTTATCCTGAGCGTCAACCCGGGCAATGAACCGATTTCCCTGTCCCTGACCGGACCCGAGGGTACCCGCGAATTCCTGCGTGCTGAGCTCGATGGAGCATTCCGATGAAAGTCAATCCCGTCCTGTTTGCCAAAGCCATTGCCGATGAAACCCGCCAGAAGATCATGAGCGAGTGCTGCTGCTGGGTCTCGGTGGGCGATCTGGCTGGCAGGCTGGAGGTCACC
>DATFET010000139.1:0-7602 GCA_035250835.1 Anaerolineales bacterium | reverse complement strand
GCCATCGTCTTTCTTGCCAGCCAGGCCGGGCAGCAGGGTGGAGCGCCTCCGAGTGTCGCTGTATACACTCCCTATTGGCTTCCGTTGTTTGCGCTGATCTTCGCCACCCTGATCGGTATGATCTCCGGGCTGTACCCAGCCCTGCGAGCAGCGACGATGATCCCCGTGCTGGCCCTCAAATATGAATAGGATTCACTTTGCTACCTTGAATTCAATCGAATGAGTTCAAAATTAGTCCTTCAGAGGGGATTGTAAAGCTAGAAAGAATGTTCTATAATGAATTATCCAAATCCAATCATAGAAGGAGAGTGCCATGTCCAAACGCAATGTTGTCCATGTAGAGATTCCTGCCTCGGATGTTCCATCGGCTGCAAAGTTCTACGAGACTCTGTTCGGCTGGAAAATGGAGCATGCGGCTGAATTTGATTACACCATGTGGGATGACGGCGCTGGCTACGGCGGAGGCTTCAACAAGGTTTCTGCTGAAAATCCAGCCGGGCAGGTCCTGGTCTACATCCACAGCGATGATATCGAAGCCGACCTCAGGAAAGTGGAGGAACTGGGCGGCGCGGTCGTCACGCCCAAGACCGAGATCCCCGGCACAGGCTGGTTTGCGTGGTTCAAGGATCCAACAGGGAATAGACTCGCACTTTATACCAGCAAGAACCCGGAGTTCAACAAGTAAAATCCATTGATCTAATCATTAGCAGGGACTGGAGTCAAACCAGTCCCTGCTTTTTATCACAAAAATGACATGTCACTCTCCCGAAGGACATCCGGACGATGTGAGGAAGCGTTCGCTGTGACCGACACCTGCCCCAGACGCAGGTGCTGAGGAGAGTCTCTATGTTCGACGGTAGAGATCCTTCGCTTCGCTCAGGATGACATTTTTAAGACAGGTTCTACTTATTAATGAGACGAGCGGTAAAATCACTGCATGCCTCTTCCCCCGGATTTCATCAACGAGCTGAGCAAGCGCTTCACAGGCGACATTCGGGACGACCTGGCCTCCCGCATCCTGTATAGCACCGACGCCTCCATGTATCAGATCGAGCCAAAAGGTGTCGTCATTCCCAAAACGCAGGATGACCTTCAGGCTGCAGTGGAACTGGCGGCGAAATACAAGATCCCAATTCTGCCGCGCGGTGCAGGGACTAGCCTGGCAGGCCAGGCGATTGGCGACGCTCTGATCCTGGACTGTTCGCGCTGGCTGGATTCCATCCTTGAGGTCGATCCTGAATCGCGGACTGCGACAGTGGAGCCCGGGGTCGTTCTTTCCCATCTCAACCATGCTGCCGCCAAACACGGCTTGATGTACGGTCCTGATCCTGCTTCCGCGGACCGCGCCAGCATGGGCGGCGTCATCGCCACCAATGCGACCGGCGCTCATTCGCTCACCTATGGTATGACCGCTGATCACCTGGTTTCGGCAGATGTGCTGATGGCAGATGGGAGTATGGGTGTATTGGGGGAGAGGAGCACGCTCGACAATTCTCTGATATCTAAGCTCTATTCATCTGCCCTCAAAATCCGGGAACAGTATGCAGCCTCCATCACGCAACATTGGCCGCGCGCCTGGCGCAACTCGGCAGGCTATCGCTTGAATTATCTGTTGCCATGGAGCGCCACCCGCCCCTCGCAATGGGCTGGAGAAGACTATCCCGCAAACCTTAAACCTGGAACATTAAACCTTACTCACCTCTTGGCCGGCAGTGAGGGGACACTTGCAATCATCCGCCGCGCAACAGTAAAGCTCGTCGAGAGACCCAAATATACAGTGCTGGCTGTGCTGACGTATCAGAGCAATGCACAGGCATGTAACGATGTGCCGCGCCTGTTGACTCATCATCCTTCCGCGGTGGAGTTGATCCCCCGCTTCATCATCCGCCAGGCGCGCAGTGTGCCGGCTTATGCACGTCAGATGGGGTGGGTGGCAGGCGACCCTGCGGCGCTGCTCGTCGTCGAGTTTAGCGGTGACCAGCCGTCGGCGTTGAAAGATGCGGCGCGCAAAATCGGAGAGGTGCTCACGATTGCAGAGTCCAAAGAGGACCAGGCCCGTATCTGGAACGTCCGCAGGGTAGGGCTCGGCCTGCTGGATTCCCGTCCGCAGTCGGAGCGTCCCGCGGCGTTCATCGAGGACTGCGCCATCCCTGTGGATCGCCTGGGCGAGTTCGTGCGCGAGGTCGAAGTAATTTTGTCGGCTCACGGGACCGAAGGAGGCATCTATGCCCACGCCTCGGCGGGATGCCTGCACATCCGACCGATCCTGGATCTGAAGACGACGCGCGGCGTGAGCAGTCTGCGCTCGATCAGCGAGGCGGCTCTGGCGCTGACCCTGAGACTCGGCGGCGCCATGAGCAGTGAGCACGGCGACGGTCTGGCGCGCGCTGAATTCCTCGAGCGGACGGTTGGTCCCGAGCTGATGGAGGCGATGCGCATGTTGAAACGATCCGCCGACCCAGATAACCTGCTCAACCCCGGCAAGATTATCGACGCGCCGAAAATGGATCTCAATCTGCGTTATGGCGAGCAATACAAAACACGGATCTGGAATTCAAATCTGTCCTTCGCTCGCAACGGCGGGCTTGATATTGCAATCGAACAATGTAATGGACAAGGGTTGTGTAGGAAAGACAGCGGAGTTATGTGCCCGTCTTACCAGGCGACGCGGGATGAGATGCACTCAACAAGAGGCAGGGCGAATCTGCTGAGAGCTTTCCTTTCTTCGCCAATGTCATTGCGAGCCTATCGCGCTGACATTGTGCCCGAAGGGTGGCGGACACTGAGCGAAGAGAAGGGGCAGACGAGGCGGGGGCGAAGCAATCCTCTCGCAAAAGGGGAGATTGCTTCGTCGCTCACTCCATTCGCTCCTCACAATGACATGGTTGAATCCGTTGCCCAGGCACTCGATCTGTGTCTCGCCTGCAAAGGCTGCAAAGCGGAGTGCCCAAGCGGCGTGGACATGGCGAAGCTGAAATACGCCTTCCAGGCGGAATACTACAAAACTCATCGCAGGCAATTGCGTGATTATGTCTTTGGATATTTTCATATCACTGCAATGCTGGCTGCCTCTGTTGCGCCGCTGTCCAACGCGCTGATGAGTATCCCCTGGTTCAGGAACTCGGTCGCAGGGATGTTGGGCGTGACGACGAAGCGCCCGTTCCCAACGTTTACAAGCCGAAGAGCGAAAGCACATATCACAGGGACACGGAAGCGCGGAGAGAAAATTATCTTTCTTACTGATCCATTCGCTCATTACATCGAGCCTGAACTGGAGCAGGCGGGATTGGATGTGTTATCCAGGTGCGGATATGACCTGCACGTCCTGCCTGTCATCGGGGCAGGGGCGTCCTTCCTCTCGAAAGGGTTTATTGATCAGGCGAAGCGACATGCAGCGCGCGTGCTGGATGCACTGAATAAGATCGACCCTGCACGCCAGGCTGTCATCGTGGGGATCGAGCCGCCAGAGATCTATTGCCTCAAGCATGATTATGTAGACCTGCTGCCCAAGCGCGAGTCAGAAATCGAACAGCGCGTCAAAAACGTCTGGCTGTTGGATGAATTCCTTCTGCGATCTAAAGAGTTCAATCATCTGCGTGTAGTCACTTCGGAAAACAAGAGCAACTATGGGAACAGTTATCTTTCAACAAACGAGGAGAGTGCTTCGTCGCTCACTTGGTTCGCTCCTCGCAATGACATAAAGATCAGGTTTCACCCGCACTGTCACCAGCGCGCGGAGGCACCCTCGGAAGATGGATTGCCCAGTGGAAGCGGCGCGACGCTCGAGCTGCTGCGCTCCTGCGGTTATGATGTCGAGCTGCTGGATACCGGCTGCTGCGGCATGGCGGGCACCTTTGGTTATGAAGCCGAACACTACGAGCTCTCGATGAAAGTGGGGGAGCTGAAACTCTTTCCACTGCTAAGGACTCCCACCCAACCTCCCCCAAATCCGCAGTTTAATTCGAGTTTATTATCTAGAGACCCGCGTGCGGATTTGGGGGAGGTGTCACAGAGTGACGGAGGGGGTCGGGTCGTTTCCTCCGGCGCAGCCTGTCGCATGCAGATCAAACAGGGAACGGGCGTGGAGGCAGTCCACTCAATCATGCTGGTCGCAGATTTTTTGAAGGAGGCAGTAGATGACAAAAAATGAATCCAGGACCATCTGGTCCTCCGATCAGGGTGATCTTCGCAAACAGGCGCAAGACCACCACAAGGTAAAGTCGCTATCCCCGCACGAACAGACCGTCTACCTGCACCGCGAGTCCAAGGGACGCGGTGGCAGTCCCGTGACGCTGGTGAAGAACCTGGTGCTCTCGAAGGAAGATATGAAGGAGCTGGCAAAGAAGTTGAAGCAGGTCTGCGGCAGCGGCGGGACGGTCAAGGAGGGTCTTATCGAGATCCAGGGCGAGCACCGCCAGAGGATCGCCGAAGCTTTGAGGAAGATGGGATACAAGGTCAGGATCGCGGGAGGTTGAAAGAACGCTTGACTCTGCCTGCTTCCTGTTGTAAACTGACGAAGTATATTATCCTGAAGAAAGGAGGCGCACCCCATGTTTCGCTGGATCGTAACACCACCCGTGGATCACTATATACCTTGTTGGAGTGCGCCTGTAGACCGCTGACGTCTGACCCTGTGTCCTGTACGCCACGGTGCACTCGAGCATCGTGGCGTTTTTGTTTTTCTCCTCGCGCTGACATCGTGCCCAAAGGGTAGCGGCGGACGAAGTCCGAAGACGAAGCGGAGTGAAGCAAGCTCCCCTTAAGTGGGACGAGTAACCTAAAGCCTGTATGCAAATTAGAGGCATGTCATTCTCCCGAAGGACACACCGCACCTGCGGTGGGTGCAGGTGTCGGGACGATGTGAGCGACTGTAAGGAGCGAAGAATCTCGGTCTATTACAAGAAATTACTTTGTAATCTGAGATTCTTCGTCGCTCCGCTCCTCAGAATGACATGTAAAAGTGATTTTACATACGTACCCTAACAAGCAATGCTTATTCGCCAGGAGATTGGTTCTCGAAGACTCGCAATGACATATTGGAATTTATCATGAACCTGCCTCTCAAAGCCTATTGGGATCTGCTCGCAGAGCATATCCGCCCGCAAAAGGGACGCTTCATCCTGCTGGCTATGCTGATGTTCGGCAGCATCGGCTTGCGACTCTTTGCCCCGCAGATCATGCGGGAGTTTATCGATTCGGCGCTGGCAGGCGAAGCTATGCAATCCCTTGCCGCCACAGCGTTGTTGTTCCTCGTGGTTGTCCTGCTCCAGCAGGCTGTCTTGGTCAGTGTGACCTATGTGGGCGAGAATGTAGCCTGGACCGCCACCAACGAGCTGCGCTCCGAGCTGGCCTGGCATGCCCTCAACCTGGACATGAACTTTCACAACGATCACACGCCCGGGGAGCTGATCGAGCGCATCGACGGGGACGTGACCGAGTTGGCGACCTTCTTCTCGCAGTTTGCCTTGAACCTGGTCAGCAATGGGCTGCTGCTGGTCGGCATCCTCATTGCATTGTTCCTCGAAGATTGGCGGGTGGGTATGGCATTCACCGTGTATTCCATTGCCACCATCCTCATCCTGGGCCGTCTCAAGGACATCGCCATCCCGCATCAGAAGGCGCGGCGGCAGGCGGAAGGGGAGATGTATGGCTTTCTCGAAGAGCAGTTGACCGGCATGGAGGACGTCCGCTCGAGCGGTGCTGTGGACTATTCGATCCGAGAGTTGTTCCGTCACCAGGGTGTAATCCTGAAGCACAACCGCCTGGCGCATTTCAAACGCTGGATCATCGAAAACGCCATGGGGCTGGCGCTCACGGCCGGCACACTGCTCGCCATCACGAGCGGATACTGGCTGTACACGGCGGGGCTGATCACCATCGGCACGGTCTATCTCTTCGTGTACTACATCAACCTGCTGGAAGAGCCGTTCTGGGCGATGACCCATGAGATCGAGAGCTTCCAGACCATCGGCGCCTGCGTGGAACGCCTGACCGAGTTCCGCAATTTCAAGGCGGAGGTCGTCGATGGGACGCGGGATGAGATCGAATCCCGCCCATTGGCGCTGGCTTTCAGGGATGTGAGCTTTTCCTATAACGGGAGCGACTCCGTCCTGAGCGGGCTGTCCTTCCAGCTTGAAGCGGGATCGGTACTGGGCCTCCTCGGACGGACCGGCAGCGGAAAGACCACCCTGGCACGCCTGATCTTCCGTCTGTATGACGTGAAGTCTGGAAATATTCGGGTCAACGACGTGGACTTACGCGAGTACCAACTAACAGCTCTCCGACGCAATATTTCCATTGTCACCCAGAATGTGCAGTTGTTCCATGCCAGCATCCGTGACAATCTGACCTTCTTCGACCGCTCGATCTCGGATGCCAGAATCCTCAGCACCCTTGAAGACCTGGAGCTGGGCGATTGGTTCCGTTCATTGCCGGACGGCCTGGATACGGTATTGGAGCCCAGCGGACGATCCTTGTCCGCCGGGGAGGCACAACTGCTGGCTTTTACCCGCGTCTTCCTGCGTGACCCGCGGCTGGTCATCCTGGACGAAGCTTCCTCCCGTCTCGACCCTGCCACCGAGGGACGTCTCGAGCGTGCCATTGACAGACTGCTGCAAAACCGCACAGCGATCATCATTGCGCACCGTCTGCACACCGTGCAGCGCGCCGATGAGATCATGATCCTGGAGAACGGCAGTGTCAGCGAATACGGCGACCGTGGACAACTGGCCTCAGACCCGGGCTCGCGCTTTTATCAGCTCCTGCAGACCGGGCTGGAGGAGGTATTAGTTTAATGTCATTGCGAGGAGGGCATCAACCCGACGAAGCAATCCTCAAGCCAAGTAAGAACCTATACTATTTGGCTTTAACCTTCTAACAGGAGATTGCTTCGTCGCTCCTTCCGGTCGCTCCTCGCAATGACAGACAGGTTCATTATGTCCGAATCAACCTTATCTCAAACCATCCCCTCTCTCCCGGCCTGGCGCGTGATCTGGGATATGCTGCGCTTCCGGCCGTGGCTGTGGTTCATCGACCTGCTGGCGGTGACGTTCGTCCGCTTCAGTTCTCAGATCGCGCCGGCCCTCATCCTCAAGGCCTTCTTCGACATGCTGACCGGCGAGGCAGAACTCACCTTCGGGATCTGGGCGATCGTCGCCTTCACGGTTGTCGCCTGGCTGGGCCGCGTGCTGGGAAGCTACGGTTTTTACTATGCCGATGTGCCGATCTTTGCGGATATCCCCACACTGCTGCGCAAGAACCTGCTGCGCTACATTCTGAAGCGGCCTGGTGCATCGTCCCTGCCAGATTCAGCGGGCGAGGCGGTGAACCGCTTCAAGAACGACGTCAATGAGATTCCACTCTTCGTCATCCTGATCAACGACATCCTGGTCGGGCTGGTCATTATCTTCGTCGCAATCGCCCTGATGACGCGTATCAGCCCGCAGGTTACGGTGATGGCATTGGTGCCGCTCATGATTGTGGGTGTGATTGCCAACGCTGCCTCCGGGCGCATCGAGCATTATCGGCGCGCCTCCCGCCAGGCAACGGGCAACGTGACCGGTTTCATTGGGGAGTTCTTCGGCGCGGTGCAGGCCGTCAAGG
>DATFET010000095.1:0-9421 GCA_035250835.1 Anaerolineales bacterium | reverse complement strand
ACGGCGTTCGATGACGCTCTGCTCATGATTTCCAGACACTTCTGAGCCTGGCCTGGGGCAGGTCCCAAAGCCGACACTGACAGCCGGCGGGATATCCACGGAGATCTCGGCGCCATCGACGGAGGCGGGCAGGACCAGGTCGCTGCGGCCGGCGGCATCCAGCAGGGTCTGGATTTTCGCCTGGTCCAGGACTATGGTGAACGCCGCGCCATCCGTGACGTTGATCTGGCTGGGAGTTTGACCCGCGGGCAGGCGGACGTTGAAGCCCGCCAATTGGCTGGCCTGCTCTGCGCTGGCTGCCTCGACAGGCTCGCCCGGCTCCTGGTGCATCACAATTGAATCCGAGATCAATTCTGTGAACTGGTTGCCAAGCGCCCCGTCACCGGTCAACTGCTCGAGCCCGGTGAAGTCGATCGGGACGACGGTCACCTGCTGGACGCGGAACAGGTTTAACAGCTCGCCTGCCAGGGCGCGCGTGCCCGGAAATGCCAGGACGAGCGCCACGATGACCAGAGCCGCGCTCCCAAAACGGACGAGTGGATAGGAAAACCACCTTTTGAACATAGGAATCTCCTTCTTGATCAGAATTTGTTGTGAGAAGCGCCTCCAGGCTGCCTGAGCAGATGGGACAGGCTCCTCTTTTGGGGATAGAAATTCGAGCAGGCGGGCAGTCTGTTGACTCTCTGCTTGTAGTTGTCGCTGGCGCTGCTGGCAGCCGGCACAGGTTTCCAGGTGGCGGAGGGGGTCGGGGTCCAACTCTCCATCCAGTGCGGCGCGCAGCTCACCATCGGTCAGGTGTTTGTGCATCAGTCCTCCTTAGCCAGGGCACGGTATTGTTTTTCAAATTCGCGTTCGGCGCGTACCAGCAGAGGTCCGATCGAAGCCGGTGCCAGATTCAGCGCGCTGGCGATCTCTTTGTACGAAAGCCCGGAGTAGCGCAGGGTCAACAGCTGCGACTGGCGCTCATTCATCCCTGCCAGTGCCCGCCGCACCCTCTGACGGTCCTCTCCCTGCGCCAGGATCTCGGCGGGAGAGCTCTCCGCTGCTTCCTCCAGTGCATATCGCCCGGCCGTCATTTCATAGCGTTCACGGCGTTTCCAGCTGCGGATGGAATGCAGTCCCAGATTGGTAGCGACCCGATGCAGCCAGCCGCCCAGGTTGAAGCCGGCCTCATGCCTGCGGCGATCCCTGTATAAGCGCAGGAAAGTTTCCAGTGCCAGGTCTTCCGCCTCTGATGGGTCACCCACCAGTCGCTGGAGAAGACGATACACCTGCGCCCAATGCTCCATGAACACGGACTCAAACTCCAGAGAGCGTGACTCATCCTGAGCCTTCTCGAGACCCTCCGTTTTGATCTGTTTCATGGAGTCAATCATACTCTTATCGAGCCAAAACTGTTCATTGCACGGGAACCCGTTCTACGATACTAATCCCTCCCGCAGGGGAAATAGGACAGGGCCGGAAAAAAATGATCCCCCGTCCCTCAGGCAGAGAGACAGGGGATACAAGCCTGATCAGATGGTATCTCACAATTCGATCGTGGCGGCGAGCAGCTTTTCATCTGCCAGCGGTGCGATGTTAAACCCAATCTTCTGGAAGATGTGCAGCATGACCTGATTGTCAGCCGTCAGGATGGCGCTCAAACGGGCGATACGCTCGCGGCGGGCGACATCCACAGCCCGGCGGATAAGCTCGCCGCCCAGGCCAATGCCCTGGTACGGATCGCCGATCAGGATGCTCAGGCGGGCCTCGTTCGCCCCGTGAATTTTGCTCAAGCGGACGATGCCCATGATCTGACGCTCCTGGCTGGTATCGGTCGTCTCTGCGACCAGGGCGATTTCACGATCATAGTCCACATGGGAGATGCGGGCGAGTCGTTCGTGCATCACACGGTCCTGCAGCATGATCGGCTGGAGGTAGCGCATGAAGACCGTGCGGTCTGAAAGGATGCTATGGAACCTGACCAGCAGGGCTTCATCCTCCGGCAGGATCGGGCGGATGGTGACCTTGCGGTTGTCCTTCGCCGTCCATGTCCCAACGTACTTAATGGGATACGGGCGGATGGCAAGTTTGGGCAGTTCCTGCTCGGTCATATCTCTGTCATAGAGGACGACGCGGGCATCCAGGGCGATCAATTTTTCTGGTGAAGCCACGAGAGGATTGATATCCAGTTCCTTGATCCAGCGCTGTTCCGTGATCAGCTGCGCAAAGCGGACGAGTAATCCTTCCAGAGCTGCGAGGTCCACAGGGTCACGCCCGCGCACGCCTTTCAATGCCGTGTAAATGCGGGTCCGTTCCATCATCCGTCGCGCTCTTGTGGTTGTGAGAGGAGGCAGCCCGAGAGATCGGTCCCTGAAGACCTCCACCAGCTGGCCGCCCAACCCGAACAGCAGGACAGGCCCGAACTGCGGATCGATACTGCTGCCCAGGATCAGCTCATAACCCTCCACCTTTGCCATGGGCTGGACGGTGACACCCAGAAAATGTCCCGGGCCAGCTTTCTCAGCGACCGACTTTCCGATGTGCGTGTAGGCCTTTTGGACAGCCGCCGCGTCCATGAGATTCAACTGCACGCCGCCGACATCGGTCTTGTGAGTGATCGTCTCCGAGTGCAGCTTGAGGACCACTGGATAACCCATTGAGATTGCGGCCTCTATTGCCTGCTCGGGACTCCTGGCGATGCGGGTCTCCACAGTGGGAATTCCGTAACAGGATAGAAGCTGCTTGGATTCATATTCGGTCAGGATGGTACGGCCCGAGTCACGGGCGGCCTGGATGATACTCTCTGCGCACTCGCGGTCGAGCTGGCCCTGGCCTTCTCCGCCTACCGGCATTGGGGTTTCGTAGAGCAGGTGCAAATTTTCTGAATAGCGCGCCATGTAATTAAAGACCCGCGCCGCCGTATCCGGATAGGGGAAGGTTGGGACGTTGGCTTTGTTAAGGATCGCCTCGCCCGGCGCAACTTCATCCCCGCCCATCCAGGTGGCGATGACGGGTTTCCCGAGTGACTGGGCATACGGCTCCAATTCCTCGGCGGTCCTGGTCGGGTCGGTCATCGCCTGGGGCGTGAGGATCACCAGGATGCCATCACTGTTCGGGTCCCGTGCAGCGATCTCGAGCGCCTTGCCGTATCGCTCGGGACTCGCATCTCCCAGGATGTCGACAGGGTTGTTATGGCTCCAGGCGGCGGGCAGAAGCTGGTTGAAGGCTTCCATGATTTCAGGCGAGATAGGGGTCAGCTCACCGCCCTCGCTGATCAGCGCATCGGTGGCGAGAACTCCGGGTCCGCCGGCGTTGGTCAGAATGGTCAGACGGCGGCCTTTGGGACGCGGCTGCTTCCCAAGCACCTCAGCCATGTAGAATAATTCGGCGATGCTGTTGACCCGCAGAACTCCGCTGCGTCGGAAAGCCACCTCGAGCACTTCATCGCTGCCGGTCAGGGAGCCGGTGTGAGAGGCGGCCGCCTTGGCAGCCCCCTCCGTGCGGCCGGGCTTGATGACAATGATGGGCTTGGTCAGGGCAACCTCGCGGGCAGCCGAGAGAAATGCCCGCGCGTTCCCGATTGTTTCCATGTAAATGACGATGCTCCTGGTATGCGGATCATCTCCGAGATAGTAAATCAGGTCGCTCCAGTCCACATCCAGCATCGAGCCGATGGAGACGAAGGCGCTGAACCCGACGTTCTCGCGCAGGCTCCAGTCGAGGATGGCTGTGCACAACGCGCCGCTCTGGCTGATGAAACCCACACTGCCGCGGCGTGCAATGGTTGTGGCGAAAGTGGCGTTCAACCCCGTCACAGGACTCATCACGCCCAGGCAGTTCGGTCCGATGATGCGCATATTGCCGCGGCGGGCATGTTCCAGGATCTGGCGCTCGAGCTCCGCGCCTTCGGGGCCGGTCTCCTTGAAGCCGGCTGAGATGATGATGGCGCTCTTCACGCCGATGTCAACCGCTTCCTTGATGATCGCCGGGATAGTTTTGGCAGGCGTTACCACCACGATCAAGTCCACCAGCTCGGGTACGGCGCTGAGGGAGGGGTAGGCTTTAATGCCGAGGACGCTCGGTCGGTTCGGGTTGACGGGATAGATGGTCCCGCCAAAGGAGCTGCTGATCAAATTCCAGACGATGGTGCGCCCAACGCTGCCGGGCGTTTCTGTTGCGCCGATCACAGCCACACTTTTGGGCGCAAAGATACCGTCCAGGGGCTGGCGTCCATAATGAAGCACATCGTGGGCCGGGTCTAAGCCGGGAGTATATACAATATCCATATCATTTCCTTATCTCTCGCCGGGGAATTCAAGGCAAGGAGTTTATAGTGATTTATTTCACTATATATATCATAAAAAGTTTTTTTTCAAACAGTGGAATTCTGCTAACCATACTATGATTTATTCCACATACTTTTTCGGTTCTTTGGAAAGCTGCACTTTTGCCCGCCAGTAGTACAACTGCCGGTATGTCAACGCTGTCCCCTTATTTCGTTTTGTCATGCGCCGTGCTCTCATTCCTGAAATACGATCTCTCCCTGAGCAACCGTCAAATGGACTTGAAATGACTCATCGAGCAGGACCAGGTCGGCATCCCTGCCGATTTCCAGACTGCCCTTTTGGGAGGATATGCCAATGGCGCGGGCGGCGTTCAGGCTGGAGGTGACCCACATCTCTTCGAGCGGACGTCCCGTCGATGAACAAATATTTTGCAGGGCGCGTTCCATGATCAGGACAGAACCGGCCAGCGTGCCATCCGCCAAACATACAGCCCCGTCCCGAGTGTGGATGGAACGATCATCCAGCATGTACTCGCCTACTGGCAGGCCGGCTGGCCGGATCGCATCGGTGATCAGGATCACGCCCGAGGGCGTTTTCGCGTTCACCAGAATCCTCTGCACAGCGGGATGAACGTGGACGTTATCGGCGATCAGCTCACAGGAAAGCTGAGGCAAAGTGAGTGCCGCGCCGACCGCCCCCGGCTCGCGGTGACCGAGTCCCTGCATGGCGTTGAAAGTGTGGGTGACCTGGGAGACTCCAAGGGCGGCAGCCATCTGCATCTGTTTATAGCTGGCAGTTGTGTGCGCGGCCGACACGGTGATCCCACGCCGAACACATTCCTCGATCAGCCACAGGTTCTCGTCGAATTCGGGCGCAAGTGCCAGCAGATGGATGACGCCCGTCTCGAGGAACTCCAGCGCCTCGTGCCTCTCAGCCCTGCGGATAAAGTTGACATCCTGTGCGCCGCAGCGAGCCGGGTGGAGGTACGGTCCCTCCAGGTGCACACCGAGCAGAGTTGCCCCACCAGGAATCGGACCCTGCATTTCCTCCACCAGCTCGAGCGCCTTCAGGGTCGCTTCGCGGCTGGAGGTCCAGGTGGTGGCGAGGAAGGAGGTCACGCCGTGCGAGGCATAAAAGCGCGCCATCTCCTGCAGGCCAGACGGAGAGGCATCCATTAGCTCATGGCCCATTGCCCCGTGGACATGCAGGTCGATGAAGCCGGGCAGTAACAGGTTGCCCTCTGCATCCAGCCGCTGTAAAGAGGCATCATTTGGGAAATCTGGGATTCGACCAAAACCGATCGCTTTGATCAATCCATTCTCCGTTAAAAGCCAACCCATTAACCCAGGGTGATTCGGCGTGAACAGGCGTGCATTCTTAATAAGCAAACGTGGTGTGGAAGTATTCATAAATTCCTAAGATCGCACTGTTGATCGAGACTCAAGCGTCGAACTCATTATGAAACCTGCAAGCAAACGATTGCATGAGACTTTGTGGTCTCGATACGAGCGAGACAGGCGCTCGCTCTACTCGACCAGCGGAGATTTCATGCCATTTTGACTTCAACGGTTCGACCTGTACGATCCGATTCATAGGCGGCGAGCGTGGCCTCCACTGCCCGCAGTCCATCCAGGCCGGTCACCTTCGCTGGACGGTTCTCGCGGATGGCAGCCGCGAACTCACTCAGCATGGCATGGTTCATATCGGAGCCCCAGTATGTCCAGTTGGAACGTCCCCAGTCGTGACGGTATACATTCAAATTCTGGCGGAAGGCATCCACAACGACCGCGCCGCGCTGGGTGACCATCTCAAAGGTCAGGCCGCCCCAGGTGGGCCAGTACTGCGGGCGAGACCAGCTTGCGTCGATGGTCGCAAACACATCATTTTCGAAGGTCAGCATTTCCAGCGCGCCGGTTTCCACTTCCACTTCATCGGCGTGGAAAATCCTGTTGCTGCGTGCGTAGACAGTTTTCACTTCGGAGCCGGTCAACCAGCGCATGATGTCTACAAGATGAACGGTATGGTCCATGATCGCGCCGCCGCCTGCCAGCTCTGAATCCACGAACCAGGCGCGGTGTTTCGTCGGCAGCTCGCCCGGGTTGGCGGCGTTGAAGCAGTAGACATCCCCAAAGTCACCGTTGTCAAGGCGCGCTTTGATCTCCCGCAGCGGCGCGCTGAAGCGCATCGGGAAGGCGGTCATAAGAAGGACACCCGCGTTCTCGCAAACATCTACAATGGCACGTGCATCTTCCAGCGTTGTGGCGAGCGGCTTTTCGCACAGCACATGAACACCGCGCGAGGCAGCCATCTCGACGATTGGGCGATGACGGTTGTTTTCGGTACAAATGATCACACCATCGGGTTGCTCTTCGAGCAGGTCTTCGTAAGTGTGGAAATACTGGGCGCGGTTGTGGGCGGCGACCGTCTGGCCGCGCAGCGCTTCATCATCCACCACGCCGACCAGCTCCACATTGTCCATGCGGCGAAGACTGGAGATATACGCTTCGCCGTGGTGATGGGCAAAGGAAAGAATCCCGAGCCTGATCATGATGCCTCCGCCATCGCCTGCAACTTCACGGGCTGTCCGCTGTACGCAGATTCAAGCGCCGCCTCCGCGATCTGGACGGCGGCCAGTCCATCAGCTGCGCTGACGCGTGGCACCGCTCCATCGGCAAGTGCATGGTAGAACTCCTTGATCTGTGTAGTGTAGGGGCTTTCGCTGACCGGGCTGGAGGGCAGTGCCACATCCGGCGCATCCGATGCGCCGGTCCCGAGAATCAAATTCTGGATCGGCGAGGCGCCATCCGAGTCGAACTCGATCAGACCCCGGTCGCCTGCGATCTCGAGATGCGTGCGGAACGTGGGTGGTGGATACGCCCAGGCACCCGAGATGTGCGACAGCGCGCCGGAATGGTGACTCAGGATGACCAGGCCGTAATCCACGGGCGACTCAGGATGACGCTGGGTCACGCGGTGAGCAGAGACAGAGTCCACCTCACCGGCCACCCAGCGGGCATAATCGTAATCGTGGATCATCAGGTCCATCAGGATACCACCGGACTTGACTTCATCGAGGAACCAGTTGCCCGCTGGCTTCCTGGGCCGGTAACTGCCGCGGTGCAGACGGATGACGCCAGGCTTGCCGACCTGTCCCTCCGCGACCGCTTCATGCGCCAGAGCATATTCAGGAAAAAAACGGACCACATGAGCGACCAGCAGCTGCACACCGGCTTTCTGGCAGGCGAGTACGATTTCCCTTGCCTGTTTTGTCGTGCGTGCCAATGGTTTCTCGCAAATAATGTGTTTTCCTGCCGCTGCCGCCTTCAACGCCATTTCATGATGCAAATGGGTGGGGGAGCAGATATCCACCACGTCCACAACCGGAAGCATTTCCTGCAGAGAAGGATATACATGTGTATTGTATTGTTTTGATATCGTTCCGGCCTCTCTTTGTGTCTCGGCTGTGAAACCTACAATTTCAGCAGGCGTTTCTGCCCAGCCCGCCGCGTGGGTCGTTCCCATGAAACCGACACCGACAATCCCAACCTTCATGCAGCCTCCTTATTTGATTGCCCCGGCGGTAATGGAGCGGATCATTTGTTTTGAAAATATGAAGTACAGCAGCAGGATGGGAATCATCGCCAGGGTCAGTGAGGACAGCACTGCATTCCAATCGGAGACCCACTGCCCGAGGAATTGCTGGACTCCCAGGGTCACAGTCGCCGTTTTAGTGGAGGGAGCGATGATCAACGGGAACCACAGATCGTTCCAGATCGGGATCATCGTGAAGATGCCGATCGCTCCCAGTGCGGGGCGCACGAGCGGCAGAACCATGCCAAAGATCTGGTATTCACTGGCGCCGTCGATGCGCGCCGCGTCCTTCAAATCCCGGGGCACCTGCCGCATGAACTGTGAAAGGATAAAGATCGTCATCGGCAGCGCCTGGGCGACATAGATGAGGATCAACCCCGCCAGGGTGTTCACAAGGCTGAGGCTGACCATTAAACGCAGGATACCCACAGTCCCCAGGCGGATGGGAATCATGATGCCAATGGAAAGATACAAGGCTGTCAGCGTGTTTCCGGGGAAATCATATTCTGCCAATGCGAAGGCTGCCATGGCGCCGATCAACAGAGTCAGGAACAACGCCACAAATGTGACGATCACGCTGTTGAGAAAGTAAAGATGGAAGGTGGACCGCTCCGTCACCGTTTCGTAACCGATCAGGCTGAAAGTTTCCGAAGTCGGGAATTCGAACGGCGCACCGAAGATCGCCTTGCGTTCCTTGAAGGAATTCATGAGGATCATCACAATGGGGAAGAGAGCGATTATGGCATACACCGCCAGGATCACCAGCGGCACAGCCCGACCCAGCGAGGAGCGAAGATGAAAGTTTCTCATGGCTGGCTCACAGGTCGTAGGTCTGGACGCGTTTTGCCCACAGAAACATATACAGCAATACCCCTGTAAGGATGACCAGGAACATCATGGCTGCGACCGTGGCTCCCATGGTGGGATTCCCCAGCTGGAGCTGCTGGCCGAAGAACGTCCGATAGAAGAGTGTACCCATGATATCTGTGGAAAAGTCTGGACCGGCATTGGCGCCCTTCATCGTATAGATCAGGTCAAAGGCGTTGAAGTTACCTACGAAGGTGAGGACCGCAACAATGCCCACCGTGGGCAGGATGAGCGGGAATTTGATACGCCAGAACGTATCCCAGGCGGTCGCGCCGTCCACTCGGGCGGCTTCCATCAGCTCGTCAGGGATGCCGATCAGTGCGGCATAGAACAAAATCATGGGGATGCCGACGAACTGCCAGACGGAAATCAGCGAGACGGTGATCAAGGCAGTCTCGGGTTTGCCCAGCCAGGGACCAAACCATGCCCCCAGACCGATTGCCTCCAGAAGACCTTCGGCAACGCCCCACAACGGATTGAGAATCAATTGCCAGATGAATCCAATGATGACAACCGACAACACGGTCGGCATAAAAATAACTGTGCGGAAGAAATTTCGTGCGGGTCCACCCTCAGCCAGCAGGGCAGCCAGCAGCAAAGCGATCGAGTTCTGCACCAGCATGTGCACTGCAAAAAAGACAAAGTTGTTGCGTAATGCTCTCCAGAAGAAGGGCTCAAAGTTGGGGTCCGTAAAC
>DATFET010000077.1:0-4932 GCA_035250835.1 Anaerolineales bacterium | reverse complement strand
GCAAAGGGAAAGTCAGTGCTGATGGTATAGATCAGGATGTCATCGCTAAGACTGGCAGCTTCCTGATTGAACCGGCGGGTTTCGATATCACACGTTTCAGTATCGATCGAAGGGACTGCGCAGAGGATTCGAACCTTGCCTTTGGATTCCTGGAGCGGATTCACCTTCCCCCAGCCTGGAACGACGGAGGTAAATTCAGGAGCCATATCCCCAACTTTTACATCATCACCAATGATCGTGGCAAATGAATCACCGAGTTTAAAAAAGTCATTTCGTACAGTTGGCATTGTTTTCTCTCCTTCAAAGTTGGCGCGCTTATTTAACCATGAGGTTGCTTATTTTGTGAAAGGGAAGTGTGAGCTGGTAAAACCTCGGCAGGGTTTCCCGGTTGTTCGCCACTTGTTCTTTTATAGATTCATAAGGCTGATTCTACTTTTCATTGGAAAGCGGCTGGAAGCCTCTTCCCAATACTTCATAGGCATTGGACGTGGCAACGAACGCGGTCGGGTCGATCTTTGCGATGACAGACTTCAGGTTATGGATCTCGGTTATGGTCAGCGCGCACATCAGAATGGAGCGATCCTCACCCGTGTACATGCCCTTACCGTTCATCTCGGTGACGCCGCGATGCAGCCCGTCGATGATGCCCTGCGAGATCTCAGCAGCTTTCTCCCGCTTCGTAATAATGAAAGCCAGTAGTTGTGAACGGCGATGCTGAGGATACAACCAGGCGCGGATGCCTTTCTTGTCCCCGCCCGAGCGTGCGATCTCGCGGCGCACATCCCGTTCCACATCTTCACCGAAGCGCGGCAGGACCTCACCGGTGGCGCGCGTCATGCGGATCGTGAACAGCCCCAGGACAAGAAGCGTTACATAGAAAACCAATCCGAGCCCGAACATAACCTCTCCTGAGACAGGCCCGACGGCAGCGCGTTCGAGGAATGCCGGGAAATCCGCAGGAGGGTCAGGGTACAACCAGACCTTGGCAATCCAGGACGCGTACAGGATCAGCAGGATCCAGAAATAGTTCCGCCTCAGCCGCCTGCCGAACGCCTCCAGCATCGAAATTGGGAAGCGCGGCGAGAGCAGATTCTCCGCCAGGCTCTCCGCCCATTCCGGCGAGGGGTGAAAGGGCGGCACAAGCATGGCTGCGTAAAAATCCGTCTCCATCAGGCGCACACGATAGCTCCATAGTTCGTAATAGCGGTAGCGGCGCGCTTCGATGAACAGGAACCACGTCACCAGCAGGGTATTGAGGATGATGATGCCGTGGTGGATATCCGAGCGGCTGAACGCAATGGACAGGGTGGCGCCCGTCGCAACCACAGCCCAATTTGTGGTGGTATCCAGCCGCTGCCGCCAGACGTTGGCGCGCTGGACCTCCGCCCGAAAGAAGTGGACCATGGCTGTGACAAATTCACTCGCCCGAATGCTATAGCCTCGATACGTCCAGACCGGCTCATCAATGGGAGATTCCTTCACGGTCTTCCTTTTTTTAGCAGAAGCAGATTTATTTTCCATAATCGATCTCCAGATTACCGCTTTTCTCACTCATAAATTCAGTGCTCCACAAAAGTTGAGGGCTACCTGGTCATTTCGTGATTTCATTATACCCACTGACCTTCCACCAAAGCCGTTTTCCGTGATTTGTCTCTAACACCTGCTCGATTGTCCTCTCGAATAGGATTACATCCATCCAAAAAGTTAAGAAGCTTGTTAGTAACATCCCGATAAACCCGAATGCTACAATATTTGGATGACACCACAGGCGCGTCGATCATGAAAAACTTCTTTCGCTCCTTCACCCTGCTGCGTGAGACGAACAAGCTCCTCGCGAACGAAGTAGAGCAGCGCAAGCGCGGTGCCGAAGAGTTACAGCAGTCCGAGGGGTGCTTCCGCGTCATGTTCGAAAATGCGGGGATCGGCATTGCACTGGTTGGGATGGATGCTGTGCCCCAGATGGTAAATCCGGCAATCATACGGATGACCGGTTACAGCGAGCAGGAATTGCTGCGGATGCCCGGCCTGGAGATGAGTACTCCCGAGGACCGCGATCTGGCTGCCGCACCCATGCAGGAATTACTGGCGGGGACACGCGAAACCGTCCAAACAGAGAACCGTTTTGTGCATAAGGATGGCCGGATCTACTGGGCCCGCCGGACGATTTCCGCCGTTTCTGATTCCGATGGAAACCCCCTCTATCTGGTCATCATGGTGGAGGAGATTGACGAGCCGAAGAAAGCTGTGCTGGCAATAGAGGAATCTGAAGCACGGTTTCGCGCAATGTTCGACAGCGCTCCCCTTGGGATCGGGATGATGGATCTGAACCGCCAGGTGATCCGGGGAAATCTTCAGGCACTTCGATTTCTCGGTTATTCCGAAGAGGAGCTCAAAGGCCTCGATGTGATCGAGCATACTCATCCCGATGACCGCGCAATCGATCAGGAACTTTATTCTGAACTTATCTCTGGAAAACGAGATTCGTACCAGATCGAAAAACGTTACAAGCATAAGGATGGACGCTGGATTTGGGCGCGCTCCACACTGTCTGGCGTAAAGAATGCAGACGGCCACCCGATTTATGTTCTGGTGCTGGTCGAAGACATCAGCGAGCATAAACAGACCCTCGCCGACCTGAGGGACTCGGCGGAACGGCTGCGCGAATCGGAAGCGCGTTTCCGTGCCATGTTCGATACGGCCGCAGTGGGAATCACCCTGATCGACCCGGATCGGCGTGTGCTGGCAGTCAACCCGGCAGCCCTGCAAATGTCGGGGTACAGCGAAGCTGAGATGTTGAGCATGACCGTCGGAGACTTCACGTATCCGCAGGATCAAGAGATTGGTCGGGAGGAATTCCTGGAAATACGGGCCGGGAAGCGCAAGGCCTACACCCTCGAGAAACGATATGTACGCAAGGATGGCGTGGTCTACTGGACGCGGGTCAGCGTCTCGGCTGTACGCGATGAAGAAGGGAGACTGCTGTACCTGGTTGTCATCACCGAGGATATCGACCAGCAAAAGCGCGCCCTCGAGAAACTGCGCGAATCGGAAGCCCGCTTCCGCTCCATGTTCGAGCATTCCGCCATCGGGATCGGCGTCATGGGTATGGACCGGCGGATCATCGATGCCAACCCGGCGCTCTGTCGTATTTATGGATATACATGTGAAGAAATGGTGGGTATGAACGCCGCGGAAGTGACCCACAGCGAGGACGACCCGCTGTCACGGCAGTTGTTCAATGAACTGGTCAGCGGCCAGAGGGATTCCTACCAGGCGGACCGCCGCTACATCCGAAAGAGTGGAGAGGTATTCTGGGCACATGCAACCATGTCCTCCGTTCACGGGCCGGATGGCAGGCCGATATACCTGGTCGGCATGATCATCGATATCAACGAACAGAAGCATGCCGTCGAGGAGCTTCACAAGTCGCAGGCGCGCTTCCAGGCCATTTTCGATAATGTCGCTGTAGGGGTGGCAGTGCTGACTCTTGGCCGCCATCCGATCGCTTTCAACGCAGCCACCGAGAGGATCATAGGTTACAGGATAGACGACCTACGGAACGTTGATCCGCGCTCACTGGCTGTGCCAGAGGATCGCGGAATCGATGAGCAATTATTTCAGGATCTGATCGAAGGCCGGCGCGAGTCCTACGTCATGGAACGTCGTTACCGTCACAAGGATGGACGCATTTTCTGGGCGCGCATCAATTATTCCCTGGTTCGTGACCTTGATGACAAGCCAGATTATCTTGTCGGTATCCTCGAAGATATTGATGATCAGAAGCGCGCTGCAGAACGTCTGGCAGAGCAGGAAGCTGAATATCTGCTCACACTTCAACAACGTGTGACAGAGCGCACACAGGAACTGGAACAAGCCAACCAGCTCCTGCACAGGGAGATCGAACAGCGCACGAAGGTCGAACAGGAACTCGCGGAGAAAGCCGCCGATGAGGCGGTGACTGCCGACCGCACGCGCCTGGCGCGCGACCTGCATGACGCAGTCACGCAGACACTTTTCTCTGCCAGCCTGATCGCCGAAGTCCTTCCCGACCTGTGGGAGATGGATGCGGACGAAGCGAAGAGATCCACCGAGGAATTACGCCAGTTGACGCGCGGCGCGCTGGCTGAAATGCGCACCCTGCTGCTGGAGCTGCGCCCCGCCACACTAACACAGACGCACCTGAGCGACCTGATCAAGCAATTGTGTGAAGCCTTCATCGGACGTTCGCGCCTGCCAATCACATTGAATATCGATGGAGCTTGCCCGCTGCCGCCTGAAGTCCAGGTGGCGATCTACCGGATCGCACAGGAAAGCTTGAACAACGTTTTCAAATATGCGCGGGCAACCCAGGTCAGGGTGAACCTTTTCGTATCACCCACTTCTGTCCATTTTGAGACGTGTGACAATGGCATCGGTTTTGACATGTCCATTGTTAAGCCGACCAGCCTTGGCATGCGCATCATGCGTGAGCGCGCCGACGCGATCGGTGCAGAATTCCAGCTCAGCAGTCAGCCCGGTTCGGGGACTTGTGTGGAAGTAAGCTGGAACGAAAATCCGAATTTCAAATTGAGAGTGTTATAGACCACGTTCAACTGCCGTCCCGTTGTTCTGTGAGGGATGGCGACAGGTACAAGCTGATTAAGGAGCATCAATGACAATCAAGGTTCTTCTCGTGGATGACCATGCCGTTGTACGAAGCGGCTTATCGAAATTCCTGATAGTCAACAAGGACCTCAAACTGGTGGGCGAAGCCTCCGATGGAGCCGAAGCCGTACAGCTGACTTCGCTTCACAAACCCGATATCGTCCTCATGGATCTGATGATGCCAGGCACGGACGGCATCATCGCCACGCGTGAGATCCGTCAGAAGTATCCATCTGTCAAGGTGATCGCGCTGACCAGCTTCGCGGAACAGAATATGATCCGGGGCGC
>DATFET010000071.1:0-6240 GCA_035250835.1 Anaerolineales bacterium | reverse complement strand
AGGATGAGTTAACCGCTACCGAAAAGGATTTTCTTAAAGCGAGTCGAACGCTCGTCATGCGTGAACAGCGCGCCAGACGTTTAAATCGATTGATCGCGCTCCTGGGTCTTCTGGCGATCATTCTGGCTATTTTTGCATACCAGGCAAACCTGGATGCGCAGCGGCAGACAAAGATAGCTCTCACCCGTCAGTTATCGGCTCAATCAGATACAGTTCTGGATGAATTGCCTATATTCAGCACTTTATTGGCAATCGAGGCAAATTCAGTAATGGAACCAGGCGAGCAGCGCGTGCCAGCGGCAGAGGAGGCACTGCGAGCTGCGCTTCAAAATCCGCATGGGTTGCCTCTGCGCGGGCACGAGGAGACTGTTAATACTTTGGCGTTCAGTCGAGACGGTCACTGGCTTGCCACAGCCGGGGAAGATGAGATCGTTCATCTTTGGCAGATGCAGGAAATTGACAGGAATACTGATCCACTCGAATTGCCCGGACATACAGATAACATTACCGGTCTCGCGTTTAGCCCGGATGGGCGCTGGCTGGCAAGCGGCAGCCAGGACGATACTGCGCGGTTATGGGATTTGACTTCTGGTGATCCTCTGTCCAATCCAATCATTCTCTCAGGTCATGAAGCCGATGTAAACACTCTTAATTTCAGCCCTGATGGGCATTGGCTTGCCACAGGCAGCCAGGATGACACCACACGATTATGGGACCTGACTTCCTCTGACCCGGCCGGAGGCTCGATCCAGCTCCTGGGTCAGGATGGTTGGATACAGGCTTTGGCATTCAGCCAGGATGGGCATTGGCTAGCGACTGGCGGGGGCGGTTCCAGCGTCTTACTTTGGGATCTGCAAACCGGCGACCTCTCAGGTACAACTCCGAAGGAGTTACCCGGCCACGAGCAGGCCATTCGGACATTAGCGTTTAGCCCGGATGGACGCTGGCTGGCCACAGGCAGCGAGGATCATACTGTTCGGTTGTGGGATTTGATTGTCACTGATCCGGCCGAATCGTCTTATCTACTCAGCGGCCACTCAGATTGGGTCAATTCATTGGCATTCAGCCCGGACGGGCATTTGTTGGCGAGCGGAAGCGGCGATCACACAGCAAGACTCTGGGATTTGACTGCTGCCGATCCGGCAGCCAATCCTGTTGTATTAGCCAATCACACTGATTCGATTAAAACGCTGGCATTTACAGCGGATGGAAACTGGCTGGCTACAGGCGGTGATGATAATACCGTCAACATATGGGACATACATTCCCCCGATCAGGCGATCAACTCAAAAATCCTGAGCGGACATGATGGTTCGGTCAATGCAATGGCATTCAGCACAGATGGGCGCTGGCTGGCTACGGGCGGCGGAGATGGCGGCGTTCGGTTGTGGGATCAGATCAGTGCGGACCCGGCTGTAGATCCGATCGTGATGACTGGTCATAATGGCGGAGTAAACACTCTTTCAGTCAGTCCGGATGGACACTGGCTGGCGACCGGAAGCGATGATCATAGCGTCAGACTTTGGAATTTAGAGGCTGCTGATCCGTCTGCCGATTCAGTAGAATTGAGCGGGCATACAAGCTGGATTGAGACCCTCGCATTTAGCGCAGACGGAGATTGGCTGGCAACCGGCAGTGGTGATACGACCGCTCGACTTTGGAATTTGCGGGCCGCTGATCCATCTGGCAAACCAATTGAACTGAACGGACATACACGAAGGATCTTGTCCCTTGCCTTCAGTCGAGACGGACGCTGGCTGGTGACCGGCAGTGCCGATGCAACCGCGCGCTTGTGGGATCTACATGCTGAGGATCCTTCTGCAAACCCCAAAATCCTCGATGGACATCAAGGCGATGCAAATGTTTTAGCCTTCAGCCCGGACGGGAATTGGCTGGCAACCGGCAGTGCTGACAATATTGTCCGAATATGGAACTTGAAGGCTGCTGATCCAAATGATGGCTTCATGGAATTACGCGGTCACAAGGATGACATCTTCGCTATGGCTTTTAGCCCGGATGGAAATTGGCTGGCGACCGGCAGTGGAGACCGGTCCGCCCGCCTGTGGAATGTGAAGGATGCAAATCCGGCTGCGAATTCGATCCAGTTACTGGGTCATGAGGGTCAGGTCAAAGCATTGGCTTTTAGCCAGGATGGGCATTGGCTGGCAACCGGTAGTTGGGATACATCCGCTCGGCTCTGGAATTTGAAACAGTCCAACCCAGCGAATGCACCCACGATACTGACCGGGCATTTGGGTCAGATCGATACATTGGCATTCAGTCCAGATAATCGCTGGCTGGCGACCGGCAGCTGGGACAGGACAACCCGTCTTTGGGATTTGAACTCTCAAGATCCAGCCGCAAACCCTGTCTTCTTACGCGGGCACAACAGTCCAATCAATGCCGTAACTTTCAGTCCAGACAGCCGCCGGTTGATCACCGGCAGCGAAGACGGGACCACACGCATCTGGCTGACTCGGTTGGATGATTTGGAGCGCTTGGCCTGTGGAATTACCGGTCGTAACCTTTCTCAAAACGAGTGGCAGCAATATTTTCCGGACCTCAAATATGATAAAACGTGTGACCAGTGGCAGGAGGGTCGCTAGGCGAATCGACTTTGAACGATGAAAGATTGGCTGGACAGTGGATTAAGGTCACCAAATAGGAAGGACACAAGAAAAGGCAATCCGTTTGGATTGCCTTTTCTTGTATTTTAATTCCTGCGGCGAAACACCTGCACTGTATTCCAAGCCCACGAACAATGGGGACTCTGGCAGGATCTGACGTAGTCTCAAGGGTACAATGGAGTTTCTGTTGTCGGCGGCACTACTGTCGTCACTACTATCTCAGTTGTCGGCGGGACTGCTGTGGTTGGCGGTACTTCTGTGGTTGGTGACACTTCGGTCGTCGGCGGAACTTCTGGGGTCGGTATTGAGGTGGGTAACACAAATGTGCTGATGCAGTCAGAATCATCCCGATCCACAAGTAGGTCGCCATCATCATCTTTATTATTAAAACAATTCTCTTTTTTCAGCGAAGCAGAACTCTCCTCGGGTTTTACCTGCCAGAGAACGATCGAATCAAAGTACATCAGCGCGCTTGGACTATCAAGCGTGTGGACGAATAAGCCAACCTCCCCGCGTGGATAGTCTGCATCATTAAGCTGATACACAAGCTGTCCGTTGATATAGAAGGTGAAGACCGGCCCACTGGTTACCACACGTACTACGTCTTCGGCATCCAGGCTCTGAATTCCAGCATTTGTACTTTCCCTCAGAATTTCCTCTCCGTTCGAAGAGCCTTTTAGTACATACCATTTCTTGGTGCTCGGCGATATGGCAAAAGCATAATATTGATCTCCCGAGCTTCGGAAAACAACACCGTATCGGAAGTCACCGTTTTTCGCTGCCCCGGTAAAAGCTTTTAGATCGATGTTTACATCTTCGTATTGCCTCTGGTTCGGTACATAAACTGTAGCTTTGTCATCGGGATTCTTAACTTGAACATGATAGTACTCTGGCGTGGAGTAACCGATAAAGGTATTGCCAATCTTCTCCTGAAGCCAGCCGCTGGAGGCAGTGGTGAAATTATCCTCATACAGCTTAAGTATATTCGGGGGAAGTTCATCATCTTGCCAGTTGCACGGTCCCTGCAAAGCATTTACCATTGCACTGAGAGGCGGTGCATTCGCATACTTTCGATACCTTTCCTCCCAGTCGCTGAATATTTCATTTGGCGCACAAATGACTGAGGATGGAGGTCCATCCTTGAAAATAAAACTTGCCTCTCCCGCTATTACAATTTCCTTCTTGTTCTGAGCAATAATCTCTACAGATCCCTCTTCCACCTCAACACACGTGAGCCTGTCAGGTGCCTTGCAAATATTAAATTCTGTACCGGCTTCAAGCGTGTTTATGGTTGAATCCGGGGTCTCAACCGTCACCCGTGAGTTGGTTTCGTCAGTCAGTTCCACAAACATGTGACCCCGGCTGAGGTTCAGGGTTACGTGAGTGGAACCGCCTGCTTCCTCCCGTACATCTTCCAGGTGTACAACAGCATTGGTGAAGAGCTCAACCTTTAAGAAGTCGGAAAAATCCAGGATGCTGTGGCTCTGGTCCACCTGATTCTCCAGTTTCACCACTTCGATCCGGTCATTTGCTTCTACCTTCAGTTTCTGTTTCTCTTTTACCTCGGTTTCCGTATCTCCGCCCTTGAATACCTTTGCTGCAAATTTAACTGCAGTCAGGTCAATTCCTAAAGGTGGTGGTTCTTCCACCTCCACTTTCGTAGCTTCGATTGTTGGCTCAGGTGCAGTGGGAGCCGTACGGGGGATGAATGGAGTGGGTTCAGCCACGCCAAGAGGTGTGCATGCGAATAAAATTAATGATATGGGAATGATGGATACTATGGCTGACTTAAGGTATTTCCGCACATACTGTTGCATTTCTTCCTGTGCTTTCCTATAAGTAAGCAAACAGAATTCCCCATTAAATATTACTAAAATGACCACCTTTGTCGGAATTCTTTTTGTATTTTAATATATTGTGAACCAAATTGCAAGGATGCAGGTTTTACAAGGCTACATATGCCAAACTATGAGAGTTACAGGACAATAAAAATCTCCGAGCACTTTTACTCGGAGATTTTATCTATACCAGCATCCTGACGGGATTTTCGAGGAACTCCGCCAGTTTTTGCATGAACTGGGCTGCCTCCGCCCCATCGCTGACGCGGTGGTCTACAGAAAGAGTCGCTTTCATGCGCCAGCCGGGTTTGATCTGTCCGTTCTCCACTACTGGGACCTCACGGGCAGAACCCACAGCCAGGATTCCTGCTTCTGGCGGATTGATGATCGCCGCGAAATTCTCAACGTCGAACATGCCCAGGTTAGAGATGGAAAAGGTGGAGCCTTCGATATCGTCAGGGCGCACCTTGCCTGCGCGGGCGCCAGCAGCCATGCGCTTGACATCCGCGGAAATGGCGCGCAAGGGTTGTTGATCTGTGTTGCGATTGACCACGGTCAGAAGGCCGCCCTCCACCGCGACGGCAATACCAATGTTTACCGCACCGCGCCGGATGGCTTTATCACCTGCAAAAGATGAATTGAGGTTCGGGAACTGGCGCAGGGTCAGCGCGACGGCTTTGATAATAAAATCGTTGACCGATAATTTTTCGTTATCGGGCAAATATTCATTAGCCTGCTTGCGCATCGCCATGAGCGCATCCATTCTGTACTCGTGAGTGACATAAAAATGAGGGGCGCTCGTCGTGGATTCCACCATGCGGCGCGCGATCGCCTGGCGCAATCTGGTGAGCGGGATTATCTCGTCTTCGGCAGATACCGGGACAACTGCGGGAGCAGTTGGACGTTCGACCCTGGACTTTTGACCCATCGAGAGTGCAGCTTCCACATCCTTACGGACAACGCGTCCGCCTGGACCTGTGCCCTGCAGCCGCGAGAGGTCGATCTGGTTGTCGCGGGCAATCTTTTTCGCCAGGGGGCTTGCTTTAACAGGACCAGAGTCAGCGGGCGCGGCTGCCTGTTGAACGGGGGCTGCTGGGGCAGTTGCCGGCTTTTCCTCAGCAGGTTTCTGCTCTGTCTTAACTTCTTCCTTCTGTTTTGCGCCCTCTGCTTTTGACTCTTCCACTTTCTCACCTTCCGCGCCCACGACAGCAATCGGCGCGTTGACGGGAACGACCGTCCCCTGGTCCACGATATGCTGCAGCACAACACCACTCGCAGAAGATTCAACTTCAACGGTGGCTTTGTCGGTTTCGATCTCAGCCAGCACGTCGCCTTTATTGATATTTTCACCCACCTGCTTCACCCAGCGAACCAGCGTGCCCTCCGCCATATCGAAGCCAAGCTTGGGCATATTGATTGTTTCGGCCATTATTTCAAGACCTCCTTCACTGCCGCGACGATGTCCGGCACCTGTGGAAGCGCGGCCTGTTCAAGCGTGCGGTTATACGGAAGCGGTACTTCTTTCTGCGCGACGCGCAGGATTGGCGCATCGACGTAATCGAACGCCTCTTCATAGATGCGGCTGGCGATCTCGGAACCCACGCCGTAGGATTTCCATCCCTCTTCGACGACGATGGCGCGATTTGTCTTGCGGAACGATTCGAGCACAGGTTCCATATCGAGCGGGCGCAGCGTGCGCAGGTCAATGATCTCAGCTTCGATCCCCTCTTTCGCAAGTTCGTCGGCAGCCTTCATGGAAAGCTCAAGCCCTTTGG
>DATFET010000069.1:0-4958 GCA_035250835.1 Anaerolineales bacterium | reverse complement strand
TCAAAGGTAACCTTTAAGGTATATGGACGAACATGCTCAAAACTAACCACGCGATATATTTTGTGATCCATCTCAGACCTACTTTCTACTTAAGCGGCGCAACTTTGAACGGCAATTCTCCGGATTGTAGCCGCTCCCAATTTTCAATCAACTCGTTCTGATGTAAAACTATCCATGCTTCAACAAGTCGTTGTTCTCTCCTGGAAAGCGTTCCTTCGATCATTTCAATCTGGTCAATACGATAAATTCCCACAGCATTTTGATAATAGGCGTGTAAATGCGGATGATGGTGCGGAGCTCCCACCTCAACATACATTCGAATAATAATACCGAAGAACCGGGATATTTCAGGCATTGTTAATCCCCACTATTTTACTACGTTCATTTCATACCCTACCTGTAATCTATCTCTCCCAACCAAACGCTTAACTTTCCACAAATACCGAATCGACAATCCCCACGATGACCGAGATCACCGCCCCGTCCGGTATTTTCAACGCCTGGCGCGCGCCGTTGCCTTCGCGATTGACCAGAACGGTATCTCCAATTCCCGCCTGCGTATTATCCAGTGCGATAAAATCCTCGTTGGACTCTGGCTGATCCCCATCCATCACCAACGGCTGGACCACCAGCAGCCTGCGGTTCTTGTAATGTGGATGACTGATGGTTGTCACAATCGTCCCAACGACTTTGCCCAATATCATAGTATACAAATAACCTCGGTGGTCGAGTCGCCCGAGTGATTTTCGAGGGCATATCGAGACCACCAGTGAACAGAAAACATTTTTATTCCAGGATTCCCTATAAAACCTGTTGGTCTCGACACCGCACTTGCGTACGGTGCAAGTGTATGGGCCTGGTTTCGATACACTCGTAAATGCGCTCGCTACTCAGCCACCAGCCCTGCTCGACCAACGATATGTCAGCTTACGTAAACTGGTTCTGCCCGGCTCGCAGGGTGTAATCGAATGAGCCATCGGGTTTGACTTCCAGTTCATCCACGATGCCGACCAGGGCGAGATCGATCGGCACGAATTTTTCGTCGCGCATGGCAAGCGCAGCCTCGCGCGAACGAACCATTACACACAGGTCACCCGGGCCTGCCTGCACTACGTCCGCGGCAACCTGCAGGATACCGATAGGCTCCAGTCGCTTGTTCAACGGCTGGACCACCAGCAGTTTTACGCCCTCCGTGCCAGGATACTTGATCGTGCAGATCGCAGCGCCTTTGACCCTGCCGAATAACACTATTTCAACCCGATCCCTTTGACCACGCGGTGGATGATGTTATCAAGCAGTTTTGCATCCACCTGGTCCCCAAGTTTCGCAATCACGGCGGAGCGAATCCGATTTTCGATGGCCGTTGTACTCCCCTTCTCCTCGCGAAGCATCCCCGCAGGAGGCTGGGAGAGGGACGGGGTGAGGGCAGTCTCCGGTATCGCCTGTGAAACGGGAACAGCCGTCGGCTGGGCGCGAGCCGCTAATTCACTCGAAAGATATGGACGGACAGGCGCGGCGGGAGGATTGTCTGCGCGGTCCGAGATGAGATCTACTCCCAATCGCCTGGCTTTCTCATATGCCAGCTCGGTCAGCACAATATCATTTGTGACCTGGAGTGATTTGATCCCGCGCTGGAACAGGTCCTCGATGTCCTTTTCAGTGTAGAACTGTTTGGGCATGAAGAGTTTTTATTCTGAAGTCTTCGACTTTCGTGAAGTCGATGATGACGAGCCTTCAGAACGTCCGCCAAAGCTGCCTTTGTTCGATTGCGGCAGGATCATCTCCACATCGGTATGCGGACGCGGAATGACGTGAACCGAAGCGAGCTCGCCGACACGTTTTGCCGCAGCTGCACCGGCGTCCGTTGCCGCCTTGACCGCGCCAACATCGCCGCGCACCATGACGGTAACGTATCCGCCGCCCACATATTCTGAACCGATCAACACCACGTTCGCGGCTTTGACCATTGCATCGGCAGCTTCGATCGCGCCGACCAGACCTTTCGTTTCAACCAATCCAAGAGCGATCATTGAAGGTTCTACAGCCATGTTTATTCCTTTCGTTGATTACGACTTTCTAAAAACGACCTTGCCGTCCACCTCAAGTGAATCGATGATCGACATGATGACCGCGTCCACAGGCGTATCTTTGGTGATGTTCGTTTGACGCGCCGATGAGCCTGCCGCAGTGAGCACGAGATCGCCAATCCCTGCATCGACAGTGTCGACTGCAACATATGGCTTACCCGACGGCGCGCCTGTCTCATCCGTCTGGCGCAGGATTAATAATTTGCGCCCGTGCAGTTTTTCGTCCTTGATTGTGGATACGGTCGTGCCGATCACTTTGGCTATCAACATAGGATACTCCCAGCCTTGTGAAGGCTGCCCAAAGGGCGTGAACCGTCGCAAGGATTTTACTCAGTAACTTTTCGTGGATGAAGAACCCGCTTCACGCGCAGCCGACGCTCCTCCATCCGGACCCTGAATGATCTTCACCCCGGCGCTTGCGCCGATACGCGTGGCACCGGCTTTGATCATGCTCTCGGCATCCTCATACGTGCGGACTCCGCCCGATGCCTTGACACCCATTTGCGGACCGACAGCCTTGCGCATCAGCTCGACATCCTGGACGGTCGCGCCTCCACCCGCAAACCCTGTGGAGGTCTTGACAAAGTCTGCACCGGCCTCTTTTGAGATCAGGGAGGCGATGGTCTTCTCCTCATCGGTCAGCAATGCTGTTTCGATAATCACCTTGACGATTATTCCACGCGCATGAGCCGCGTTGACGACGCCGCGTATATCCCTGGCAACGGTGTCGAGGTCGCGTGCCTTCAACGCGCCGATGTTGATGACCATATCGATCTCGGTTGCACCCTGGCGAATGGCTGTCTCCGTTTCAAAAGCCTTGGTTTCAGACGAAGTTGCCCCGAGTGGAAAACCGATCACAGTACAGACTTTGACCTGCGAGCCTTGTAGTAACTGCGCACACAGGCTGACCCAGGTGGGATTGACACATACCGATGCAAACCCGTGCTTGCGCGCTTCAAAACAAAGCTGGGCAATTTCCTGCTGTGTGGCATCCGGCTTGAGCAGAGTATGATCGATCATCTTTGCCAGGTTCACATCCTGCGGGATCACCCCCAGCGTGGACGACAACCTCTCGGCTCCCGCGCTGACCACGTTCCCCATGCGGTCCGTGCACATGCGGACGCATAACTGGTCCGCGCAATCGAACTTGCACTGATAACCATCGGGCGTACCGGAGCGTGCTTCATCCTCTGCCATCGCAGCCAGCACTTCGTATGTGATGATCTCTACAAGTTGTTCGACCAGCTTTTTGTCAGGTTTCATTGCTCTTATCCGTCATTGCGAGTGAACGAAGTGAGCGAAGCAATCTCTAGTTCTTCAGGAGATTGCTTCGGGCGATGGAACACCGCCCTCGCAATGACATATTATTTCAAATACTTCTTCTCCACCGATTTTATCTTATCCAGGCGCGGAGTGTGACGCCCGCCGCCAAATTCAGTGGTCAGCCACGTTTTGACGATCTGCTTCGCAAGGTTGACGCCGATCAGACCTGCGCCCAGAGTTAACACGTTCGTATCGTTATGCTCGCGGCTGTTGACCGCGGATGAGTAATCGTACGCCATCCCGGCCCGTACGCCCGGGACCTTGTTGGCGACGATGCAGCTGCCAATCCCTGCGCCGTCGATCATGATCCCCCGCCAGGCTTTCCCTGTGCCCACAGCCTGCGCCACCGCGTGGGCGAAATCCGGGTAATCCACAGCCTCCCTGCTGTTCGTCCCCACATCGCTGACTTCATATCCGAGCGTATTCAACTCGGCTTTGAGTGATTCCTTCAGCTCATATCCGCCGTGGTCTGCGCCAATAGCAACGACTTTTTTGCCGGGATTTACAACCTGCGGCGTCTGCGCACCTGACTCGTGTGCAGGCAAGCCCAGGGTTTCCTCGACCACTCGATGGACAATTTCATGGATTTCGGCGTCGCTGAGGTGGGTCATGTCAGGTTATTATCTTCGTTCCAGAGAAATGCGTCAAGTGGGCAGCTTATCTAAAACAGAATTTCTGCCAAGAGGCATGATCATACATGTCATATAACCTGCGTTGACTGCCTCCATATCATCATAAACAAACATACACATTTCCCGAACCGTATAAATCAAATTCACCAGTTGCTCTGAAAACTCATTCCAAATCTTCCGATAAACATCAATCGGCTGACCACCAATCGCAATGGTCATATGGAAATGATAATCTACCCCATCGAAGGGAGCTGAAACATTTCCGATGCGCAAGGCAAGCTCCTGATTGACTCGATTATGTGTTTGCCGTAATAATTCTGATTCCTCTACGTCCAGCCATAGTATCCCTGTGTCCAAGCCATCAATTGTCGCAGGAATTAGTTCGAGCTTCTTCAGCTTCACCTCGAAAGGTTCAATTCCGCCTGCTATTTCAGTCATATACTTTTCAAGTAGCAAAAGATCGGAAATCTCAAACGGCTGTTTAATAGAGATGTGAGGCGGCAAGCGGCAAACGTCAACACCTGTGCGATATTTTTGGTGGATATCCCAGGATAGCTTACGCACAAGGTTATGGATATTGCTATCGGAGAGAAAAGCAAAAGTAGCTTTCATTCAGGCATTCTCATGAATCTTCTCGTTCTTTTCCAATATTTCAATAAATTGCTGGATTCGTTTTTCACGCGTCTCTGTCTTTTTCGCGTTGTGAATTCTGAAAAGAATCGCGTATCTGTTTGTGCTGTTCAGGGTGTCAAAGAATTCTTTCGCTTTTTTGTTTTTATCCAAAGCGGCTTGAAAATCCTGGGGAACTGTCATATTTTTCTGTGATGCGTACGCTGCATCCCAACGACCGTCGCGTCTTGCTGCTTCAATTGTTTTCAAACCCGAGGGTTTCATCTCACCACTGGCGATCAATCGT
>DATFET010000064.1:0-9638 GCA_035250835.1 Anaerolineales bacterium | reverse complement strand
CCCATGAGCAGCTCAGCAAACGGATTCCCATTCTGCTCGATGAACTTCGACTCGAACACGGCGATGTCCGCGTCTTTGCCACGCCGCGGCGGCTCACCGTTTCGATCGACTCTCTCGCCCCGAATCAACCCGACCGCGAGGACCTGATCAAAGGTCCGCCGGCGGACAAAGCCTTCGATGAAGACGGGATCGCGTTACCGGCTGCGTTGGGCTTTGCGAAGAAGAACGGAGTCAATACCAAAGACCTTGAAGTCCGTGAGGAGGGTGGAGGCAAATACGTCTTCGCCGTGGTCAAACAAAGGGGACGCTCGACTCCGGAGGTCCTTGCCGAGACCTTGCCTAAACTCGTCGAGGGTATCAAATTCGAAAAATCCATGAGATGGAATGGCTCCGGCGTTTCATTCTCGCGTCCGATCCGCTGGTATGTGGCGATGCTCGGCGAGCAAGTGATCCCGTTCGAGTACGCGGGTGTCGTTTCGGGAAATGTGACGCGCGGCCTGCGTCCGTTCGATTCGCCGCAGATCACGATCTCCTCTGCTGATATATATTTCGACAAAATCCGCGAAGCAGGCATCCTGCTCGATAAGGGAGAGCGTAAAAGCTCCATTGTGGACCAAGTCACTCAGGCAGCATCTCTGGTAGGTGGGGAAGCGCTCATCGAGGAAGGCTTATTGAATGAGGTGGCGAATCTGATCGAAATGCCCACCGCGCTCATGGGCGCCTTCGATGCGGAATATTTGTCCCTGCCGCGCGATGTGCTGATCTCAGTGATGAAAAAGCATCAACGGTATTTTCCGGTGCAACGCGTAGGGGCGACGCATGCGTCGCCCCTACCCCATTTCATTGCCATCCGCAACGGTGACGATATCGGAATCGACATTGTCCGTCAGGGGAATGAGCATGTCCTGGGTGCGCGCTTTGCGGACGCAAATTTCTTCGTGCGCGAGGATGTCAAACAGCCTCTTGAATATTATCGCTCGCAGCTTTCCGGGCTCACCTTCCATACCCAACTCGGGACGATGCTGGACAAATCCGAGCGCATCGAGAAACTGGTCAACGAACTGATTCCCATGCTGGGTCTTGAAAAGGACGAAGCGGTCTTTGCCCGTCGGGCTGCACATCTGGCGAAAGCGGACCTGGTCACACAGATGGTGACCGAGATGACCTCCTTACAGGGGATCATTGGGCGCGAATACGCACTACGGAGCGGCGAACAGAAGGATGTTGCCCTCGCCATAGGCGAGTTGTATCAGACCGTGCCGGGGTCCCAACCCGGGCTTGCAGTAGCACTGGCCGACAGGCTGGATTCCCTGGTCGGGCTTTTCGCGGCAGGTCTGGCGCCCACGGGCGCGAAGGATCCATTTGGTCTGCGCCGCGCTGCCATCGGTATCGTCCAGCCGTTGATCGAAAAGAATCTTGACTTTGACCTGGTCGAGGCCGTGAAGAAATCTGCACAGGCACAGCCCATTGAAGTCAGTGATGAAGTGCAGAAGCAAATTCTTGATTTCCTGGCGGGCCGCTTGATCGTTACACTGAAGGATCAGGGTTATCGCTACGATGTCGTGGATGCGGTCCTTGCGGAGCAATCGGCGAACCCGGCCGCGGCGGCCCGGGCGGTGGCACAGCTTCAGGCGTGGGTCGGACGCGAAGATTGGTCCACGATCCTGCCTGGCTACGCGCGCTGTGTCCGCATCCTGCGTTCGCAGACCGCAGATCATGGACGATGGACCGTGGATGCAAGCAAACTTGTAGAGGCGGAAGAAAAGTCCCTTTTTCAGGCCATTCAATCCAGCGTTCAACATCGACCATCCATCGTCAATGAGTTCCTGGAAATCGTCGTTAAACTTATCCCATCCATCAATGCCTTTTTCGATAAGGTTTTAGTGATGGCGGAGGATGAAAAGGTACGGCAGAACCGCCTGGCACTGGTCGGACAAATCGCCCGTTTGTCACAGGGAATTGCGGATCTGTCGAAACTTGAAGGATTTTAGATGCATGGGGCTATTCAAGCCGCCCTTTTATTAAGGAAAAATTAGCGTTAGTTGCCAAACCCGACACAATTCGGTATAATTTTTTTGTAGTTGCAAGCGGGGAGCCTGAACTGTATCCGGTCCGTACATCGTCCTCAGGGCTTTCTACGTCAATCAGGGAAAGCCCGTTTCCATCGAGACAAATGACATATAAGGAGAAAAATCATGTCCAAGCCACTTACCCGTATTGCTTTGGCTGCTCTGATCAGTCTTGCGGTGATTGTTGGGATATATTCAAGTGTTCAGGGTGCTGCTCCCGATTCGGCGGCGAGCACGGCGGGAAGCCACCTTGTCAGCGGTGCAAAAGTAAACCTGGATCACTTTCGGGAAGCGAACCCCGCACCTGCCCCAGTACAATCGGATTTCCAGTCCGGCAAGGGGCACGGAGGCTGTGAAGACGAGTTAAGAACCAGTCCAGACGATTAGTATTCGCTTCGATGACCTGGGTAGTTCCATAATTAGGAACTACCCTTTTTTATTAAAACGTTTTCCTGCACAATAAACGCATTTTTCAGGCTTATTTTGGGAAAGAGGTGGGAATAAGTCAAAATTACCGATATTTTATGTAGGAGAATCACTACAAGTCTTCTCCCGTTGAAATGCTATAATGACATCGATTAGCAAGACCCTTTACGGCAAAAATTTGCTGTAAGGTTGCTGGTTACCCCATCCCTGATTTCAATGCAGAGCCCTAAACTCCCGAAAGCCTTCGGGAGAGTATATCCTTGTGTGTAACATTTTTTATAAAACTTTCGTTAAGAGAGGTGAAGCGTGATGGATTTGCGAACTGTCAAACGATCCAGAATGCCCCTGGCGGACGAGCCAAATCTGGTGCGCCAGGCAAAAACAGGAGATTCGGAGTCATTTGGTACGCTTTACGATGCCTATTTGGAACGTATCTACCGCTTCGTGTATTTTCGCGTCGAGGATCAGCAGACCGCTGAAGACATAACGTCGCAGGTTTTTCTAAAGGCATGGGAAAATCTGGGCAGGTTTCAGATCGGTGGTACTCCGTTTCTCGCCTGGTTATATACCATAGCGCACAATGCGGTGATAGATCATTACCGCACACGCAAAGTAACAGCCGCCCTGGAGGATGTAAGGTTATCCGATCCGGGCCACGCTGAGACCGTGGAGAATGGCATTGACTCTGCGGTTGAAATGAATTCGATCAAGACCGCCCTGCTGACCTTGACCGATGATCAACGCCAGGTTTTGTTATTGAAGTTTCTTGATGAGATGTCGAATGAAGAGATCGCCCGGCATCTCGGAAAACGTGAAGGCGCGATCCGAGCATTACAGATGAGAGGTTTGAAAGCCCTTGCCAAACGGCTGGCTGAAAAAATAAGTGTATGAGTGAATTCGAAATAATCCTGGAAGAGTGCGTTGATCAGATCGCAAGCGGTGAATCCACCCTGGAGGAGTGTCTGGCATATTATCCTGAATATGCGGCACAACTCGAGCCCGTTCTATATACGGCGGCGAGCCTGACGAGGGCCCGGGAGGTGAAACCCTCCCCCTTTTTGAGGGCGCACATCCGCTCAAACTTGAACCGCGCCATGGGAGACAAGCCGTCCCAGAAACGCCGTCCGCCATTTTTTTTCAGGCGGATGGCGTTGAATATGGCAGTGCTTACGATCGCGCTTGTTATGCTGAATACACTCTTTGCCCAGGGAGCTTTGCCCGGCGAGACGTTGTACGACTGGAAACTGGCGAGCGAAAGCCTCTGGCGGACGATGACAGTCGACCCGCTGGGAACAGATCTGAAACTTTCTGATCGCCGCATCCATGAATATGTTGCCTTGAACGACGAGGAGCGCCGGGCGCAGGTGCTGCTGGGATACAACAAATTGCTTGTTCGTTTCAAGGAGGAGCAGGACGAGAGTGACAAGACGCGTATCCTGACTGTGTTGAAGTCTCACCAGGATTCGCTCCACAAGGTGGGGCTGGCCATCCCTGAATTGGATAGTTACTTCTCAGGCGGCGTCACCGAGACAAATAGCGAGTTTCAAATCCAAACGCCGGATGCTCCCAGCACACGTCCCACGCCCTGAGCAGCCGACACTAGATCACTGATTTCATAACGATAGTTTCCCTCCTTCGTTAGTCAGACAAAGCTTCCTTTGAGGTTTTTGATGATGGACGAAGGAGGTATCTTTTGAGCAGGTTAGTAAATATAGTACTCGCGTTAGTGCTGCTTGCAGCTCTGATCATTGTCCTGGATCCGAATGCACGCTTGAAAGCGGCGGAAGCGGTGCGGGATTTGCAGCCGACCCTTCAGCAATTGGACGAGCGGATTGTCGTTAACGTTCCTGATATTGGGATGACGGATCAGCCTTCCACGCCAGCCCCTACACACACGCCCTTTCCTACCGCGACGGCAGACGGTGAAGGGCAGATCCCTGTTACCGGAGATGAAGATTCAAGCGATGAACCCATCATGCAGGTCAACTGGGATGCACTGGGAGACGCATTGAGGAATTTCTGGAACCGTCTCAAAGATGTGGAGATTGACCTGACCCCGAACGTTAATCAGTAGTTGAAAATTTACAAAGTGATCATGCTGGTTTCTGGATCGTGACAACCTATGTACTTGAGGCGGGGTTCTCCTCCTTCCGCCTCATGGTTTTGCAGGACGGGGCAGTTAAGACTGCCTCGTCTTCTTTTTATTAATCCGTTGTGAGCGTTTCCTAATGGGACATTTGCCAAATCTATGAACCCGCCTATAATTCAGATAGCTATGTCCACAATTGATGAAATCAAATCACGCATAGATATCGTCGATCTTGTCACGGAAGCGGGGGTCAAACTCCGCCATGCTGGCAAAAACTATACAGGGTTCTGTCCCTTCCATGAGAACAAGAAGACGCCGGCTTTCGTGGTCTGGCCCGAGTCGGGTACCTGGCGCTGCTTCGGTCAATGCAACGAAGGGGGTGACATTTTCAAGTTCGTGATGAAGCGGGAAAACCTCGAGTTCAAAGATGCTCTCGACATGCTTGCCGCGCGGGCCGGTGTGGAGCTTCCCACTTTTAGAAAGGAATCTCCACAACAAAAAGAGGCACACGAGCATCTGCGCAAACTGCTCGAAGACGCGGTTATCTTTTATCGGAGCCATCTGCTCGCTAATGCAGATATCCTCAACTATCTGCGTGACAAACGCAGACTGACAGACGCATCCATCGAGACCTTCGGACTGGGTTATGCTCCCCGCTCATGGGATGCAGCCATGACGCATTTCACTCAACGCGGCTATACAACCCGGGACCTGCTGGAGGCCGGTTTGATATCCGAGCGCGAGAGCGGCGGCTATTACGATCGTTTTCGAAACCGCATTATGATTCCCATTCGAGATGCCACGCGCCGCATGGCCGGGTTCGGCGCTCGTATCGTCGATCCAGACGACGTCCCTAAATTTTTGAACTCTCCTGAAACGCCTGTATTTTCAAAGGGTCGTTTGCTCTACGGTCTGGACCGCGCCCATAAGGCGATCCGTTCTACGGAGCAGGCAGTCATCGTCGAAGGTTATCTGGATGTCATTGCCCTGCACCAGGCTGGTTATGAAAATGTCGTCTCCCCGATGGGAACAGCGCTGACCGAAGACCAGCTGCGCCTGCTCAAAAAGTTCACACGGCGGATTGTCCTTGCGCTCGATCCCGATACCGCGGGACAGCTCGCTGTTCTGCGCGGGCTTGAACTGGCACGCCATTCCATTAGTGATAAAGTTCCGATATTCAATGTCGAGGAGGCAGGGGAGAAAAGATCAGATGCTCCGCGTCTATTGAAATTTGCGGATCAATTAAAGGTAGAGATCAAGGTTGTTGCCCTGCCGAATGACCTGGACCCTGATGAGGTTGTCCACCGCAACAGGGATGACTGGGCTAAATGGATCGACTCGGCTGATCCGATCGTGCTTCACATGATGAAAAGTGTCATTGCCCAGCATGACCTGAATAACCCCAAGGACAAAGTGAAGATCGTCGAGCAGCTAATGCCGTTTATCTCCAATGTTTCTGATCCTGTGGAACGGGATGATTACAGGCAGAGGCTGGCGCGAATGCTGCGAGTGGACGAGCGTACACTCGTAAGTACGCCTGCCTCTCTCCCGCAGGCAAAACGGACACGACAGACCCAGATCGTCCAGAAACAGGTTGTTTCCAGAGAGAAAGCTGCTCTAACGGTCTCATCCAGTAACATGGTCGAAGCGTATGTGATCGGAGTGCTCTTCAGAAAGCCGGAACTCCTGTATCGCCTCGACAGGTTATTACAGCAATTTGACCTGATTCCGCTGGCGGCTGAAGATTTTGAATATACTGACCATCAGATGATGTTCCGCCTGATCCGCGAGTCGGTGGAGCAGGATAAGACCGAGCACCATGATTTTGTCGTAGGCGCCGTGCCCGAATCGCTACAGGGTCTATCTCGTGACCTGTTCACGCAGACAGAGAAACTCGAACGACTGGACGAAAAGCTTCTGGAGGAGCTCCTGCGGGGAGTGATCAAATTGCGCCGCGCCGCAGCAGGCGAAAACCTGAACCAGCTGCGCTTTTTACAGGAGGAAGCCCACCAATCCGGGGATTTACGAGCATCCTCTTACCAGGAGTCGGTGTTACAGAATACGAAGCTCTTGAGGGATCTCGATCAGGCTTATCGCAAAATGTCTCTGAAAAAACTGCAATAGAATCATCTGTCGTAACATATCATTAATAGGGTCGTCTGGTAGTAAGAAAAGGTTTATGGCTCTGAAAAAGGAACCTCCATCGGAAGCAGAAGTGGATCAGGAACGCGACGCAGCGGAAGAGGTGGCGCGAGTGGAAGAGGGATTCGATGAGATGGATGTGAATGTCCAGGACGCGGTCACAACGGATGCCAATGAGTTTCCTGATATGGCGGCCCTGGATGATGTGGGAGACCCCGATGCAAGTGTTCTCATACAGGAAGAGGATCTTCTCGAAGACGATGTAATCGACCTGAAGAATCCCGAAGTGGCCGCAGAGTTATCCGAAGACCCAGTGCGGCTGTACCTGCGCGAGATCGGCCAGGTCAAACTGCTGGATTCAGACAGCGAGTTCCGTCTCGCCACGATGATCGAAGCCAATCGTCTCGTCGCAGCCTATCGCCGCCGTCCGCTTCGTAAAAACCTGTCACTCCCGTGCGCCACCTATCATTCCCTGCTTGCTGACACGGTCACCTCCTGGGACCGCCTGCAGGAGGATGCCGGGCGGCTCCGTCACGAACCGCCTGACCTTGGACTCATCCTCTCGGAATCTCAGGCTCTGCACGCGGGCCGGGAATCTGATCAACCCTCCTATCTTCGAGCTTATCTGGATAACGGGATGTGGGGGACGGATGAACTTTGGAATGAGATCGCTCGGCAGGCGTATAGCGTCTTTCTATGCATGTACCTGCTTCCCTTGAGTTATGCAGGCTGGCTGCTCGATCACATCAACCAAAACCATGCCATCCCCAACCAGCGTACACTCTACCGCAACCTGCCTTCCGATAATGAACTTCAGAACGAGTTGGATGCAGCACACCAGCGCGGCGTGGATGCGAAAGACTCGCTAACCGTTGCCAACCTGCGGCTCGTCGTCAGCGTAGCCAAGCGTTATCTTGGACGCGGCATTAACCTCCTCGATCTGATCCAGGAAGGAACCATGGGTCTTCTGCGGGCGGTCGGCAAGTTCGACCCGCGTCGCGGCTTCAAGTTCAGCACCTACGCCACCTGGTGGATCCGCCAGTCCATCAACCGCTCGATCGCCGAGCAGGCACGCACCATCCGCATCCCTGTGCATTTGTTCGAATCGATCACGCGCATTCTGCGCACGCAAAGAATGCTCACACAGGAACTGGGGCGCGACCCCACAACTGAGGAGCTTGCGCTGGAAGTGGGTTATCTCCCTGCATCTGATGTGCAGGCCATCCTGCGGGCCCACTCCGAGCAAAAGGCTCTCGAGCCCGACCTTCAGCGCCGCCTGGATACCGCTACTCAAAAAATCGACCGCGTCCTGCGCTCGGCTGAGGAGCCGGTCTCCATTGATGGGCCGGTGGGGGATGAGGAATCCAGCTCGCTGGGTGACTTCATCCCAGATGAAGATACGCTTTCTCCCATGGATGCAGCCGCCCGCCAGATGCTGCGCGAGCAGGTCCAGAGTGCGCTCACATCCCTCTCGGACCGCGAACGCGAAGTGCTCGAACTGCGCTTTGGCTTGAAGGATGGCAAGGACCACACCCTCGAGGAGGTCAGCCGCTACTTCGATGTGACGCGCGAACGCATCCGTCAGATCGAAGCCAAGGCACTTAGAAAGCTGCGGCATCCATCACGGAGCAGACAGCTGCGGGATTATTTGGGGTAAAAGCTCAGGTCACGCCGAAAGCGTGACCTGTTTGTTTAAAATTCCTGTTTTTCAATATGACAATTATCATCAATTTTGTGAAATGTGGCACTTTCTCTAGCCCCTTAAAGTCTCTTATGATATACTACGCCGAACGTGCCAAGATGCACAAATACCGTCCAAGTAGGGCGTTTTCCCGAAAAACACTGGGACTGTGTGAGGTGTCGAAATGCTCGAGTATGTTGCAATCGGGTTGATGGTGGTTCTCTCGACGCTGGTGGCGTTGATCGCGATCGGCCTGGGGGTTTTGTTCGGACCAAGGAAAGACTCTGCTGCGAAATCCATGCCTTATGAATCAGGCATGACACCCATTGGCGAAGGGATGCGGCGCATGCCGGTCCGCTTCTATCTCATTGCTGTGTTGTTCATCCTTTTTGACATCGAAGTTGTGTTCTTTCTGCCGTGGGCGATCACGTTTCGCCAGCTCGGTATATTCGGATTGATCGAAATGGTCATCTTTATTGTCATCTTATTGGTGGGGTATGTGTACGCCTGGAAGAAAGGAGCCCTGGAATGGGAGTAGAGCAAAAACTTGGCGATATGGGTATCGTGACGACTAAACTGGAGGATCTGGTCAACTGGTCGCGCACCAACGCCATGTGGCCCATGCTGTTTGGTCTGGCATGCTGCGCCATTGAGATGATGGCGGCGCAGGCATCGCACTATGATATGAGCCGCTTTGGTATGGAGCTGATGCGCGCCAGCCCGCGCCAATCGGACCTGATGATCGTGGCAGGACGCCTCTCACGCAAGATGGCGCCCGTCCTTCGCCGTTTATATGACCAGATGCCTGAGCCCAAATGGGTCATCTCGATGGGCGACTGTGCTTCATGCAGTGGAGTGTTCAATAACTATGCCCTGGTACAGGGCGTGGATGAGATCGTGCCTGTCGATGTCTATGTAGCGGGCTGCCCGCCGCGCCCCGAAGCCCTGATCCACGGAGTGGTGACGTTGTACGAAAAAGTGAAGGGCGAGAAGTTCAAGGATTTAGCAGCCAGGTAATGTCTTTGCGAGTAGGGCACAGCCCTCGCAACGACAGGGCGTAAATGAATATGGATAATAAACTGGAACCGATCGTGCAGGCTCTGCAGGAAAAATTCAGCACTTCGTTCGAGGAATTTCGCGACGAGGTGCATGTTTTCGTCAATCCACAATTCATCGTCGGGGCGCTAACCCTTTTGCGTGACAAATATGATTTCGAGCTGCTCTCGGCGAT
>DATFET010000060.1:0-8047 GCA_035250835.1 Anaerolineales bacterium | reverse complement strand
AGGTGCTGGAGTGGGCAGCCCGTCGTTCTGGACCGTGACGGGAACCGTCACCTCCTGGAAAGAACCGTCGCCGCTGAAGACGCGCAGGCGCAGGATGTAGTCGCCGTCGGTGATGACGGTCGTGTCCCAGGTGTAGAGAGGAGTATCGAACACGGGCTGGGACAACGCCTGGAGCGGGAACCAGGCGACGGCTGGCTGCGGAGCGGAAGCGTACGTAAAATCCAACTGAGCGGAGACAAAGTCGGGGATGTCCGTCGAGCCGATGATATTCACCTGCCCGCGCAAAGCTTCACCAGCCACGGGCGAGGTGATCGCAACGGACGGCGAGTCCTGCGCGCCAAGCAGGAAAAACAAAAAAGGCAATGGGAAAAAGAGCTTTTTCATCAGCCGAACAAATAAGTATAGCATAAAGCCCAAGTCAGGGCAGGTTTTACAGCCTGCCCTGCTTTTATGACAAACAGCACATGACGGAGGATCTGGCTCCTCTTCTTTGTCGTTCGCCTTGAACCCTTTGCCCCTTCCCCGCTTGCACCAGTCCTCTTCGACCGTGGGTTCCCAGCTGTCTCTATCTTCGCATTCCTGCTTCTTGTCCGACAGCCTGGTCGCTGCCCCTTTTCTTTGCATAAAGATCCCTTTTGCATGTACAATTCCCGTATTGATTGGTGGATTCTATGATTTGGCTGGCTCGATCCATGAAAGACTTACGCTTTATTTTCCAACCGGTTTGTGACCTCGGGCGCGCGGCTTCGTTCAACTCGGATTGATGCGGCGGTGCTCGGAGCCCTTCCTCTGACTTTCGTCCCTCTCGCCGCATCAATCCTTAATTCGTTGGGCGCTCGTTATAAAACTACTGAATTAGCCGATGGCAGGGTTATGGGGCCTCCGCAATCATTGGCAACAGTAAAGGGCGAATATCACCCGCCGCTCTCCTTGATGAAAGAAAAATCGGAGGAGGGCTTATGAAGGTGGGAAAGGAATAAACCTATGTTTAGCAAGATTCTAAAGAAACTATTTTCCTCCTCAAAAAAAGTTTTGCGCCCGAATGCTAACGAAAGTTATATCGAGCTTCGTGAGATGCTAAGAGAAATTCTGCTCCCTCTCGGTTTTGCTGCGGACGAACAAGATATTGGCATTGGAGAAATTGCTGAGTATCAACGCGGCACGCTACGGGTGGTATTGTCCTTCGACGTACGCGATTGGCTATTCGAGTTCTTTGCATCCAATGACGCGAGCAATCCAATTGCCCCATCACCTCAAGTTTCAATGACCTTTTCCCCGAATGATTACACTGATGAACAAAAAGATGCCTTACGCAGCAAACTCGAGGAATGGCTTAAGACCATGGAGCAGGAGTAATCGTTTGTGTGATCGTCAGACATCCAACCAGCGGCTACCCCATTTGCTTCGCTCAGGGGCGCTTCGCGGACGTGAGCCGTTGGCTGGCTATTCTCTAAACACAGGATGCATTAAATGTTATCCCGTAAAAATATGACAAACACTCTGGTTGCCGCTTTAGTGATTGCAGGAATTATTGTCATCGCCTACTTTGTAGTGGCTTCACGCACTGATACATTTACTGGGCGATGGGTAGCGTGGAAGTCATCGGGTGTTGATGATTATTCATTGTTTCCCTTTGACACAATTAACCACTCCCCATCAACATTTACTTTTAATAACATCAATGAAGACTTCCCGATTCAGGACATTACCTACGAATTCAATGGTAAGACGCAAACGACAAACTTGGATGTACTCCTGGAAAAAACTGAAACAACTGCCTTTATCGTTATCCAGGGAGACACTATTCTCTACGAGAATTACTTTAATGGTTATCAGCGAGACTCTATTGTTACTTCTTTTTCGGTAGCGAAATCTCTTACTTCATTGTTGATTGGCATGGCGATAGACGACGGCTATATTCAAAGCATAGATCAACCTGTGACTCAATATATCCCGGAACTCTCTCAGGTTGACCCAGAGTACCAAAGTATCACACTACGACATCTCCTATCAATGAAGTCAGGCATTGCTTTCAAGGATACCGACATTCCCTGGCATGACAAATCGAAAGCATATTACCATCCCTATTTGCGAGAAGTGGTCACACATCTTCCGCTCGCAGAACCGCCAGACACAACATTCGTTTACAACACTTTCAACCCGATTATCCTCGGTATTGTCCTGGAAAATGCAACAGGGCAGTCTGTCGCAGACTATTTTGAAACACGTCTTTGGATGCGATTAGGCGCAGAATATGATGCATCCTGGAGCCTTGACAGCACGGAAGATGGAATGGCAAAAATGGAAAGCGGTTTCAATGCCCGTGCGATTGATTTTGCCAAAATTGGAGGGCTGATCCTAAATCAAGGCAATTGGAATGGTGAACAAATTATTTCGGCCGAGTGGATAAACGACTCCATAAAGATAGAAGCCGAGAACCTTGTTCCTGAGTTTGGCGAAAATGTCTATTATCAGAACGGATGGTGGATTATTAGCCCTACGGCAAAAGACAAGTACACAGTGTTTGCTTGGGGTCATCTTGGTCAATATTTGTTTATTTTCCCTGACGATGGCATGATAATTTTGCGTTTTGGAGAACAAATAGGTGAAGTTGATTCTTGGCGACAAATTGCTCAAGAAATTGTGAAAGCCGTGAATGAAAAATGACGCCAGCCACCGATGAACAGCAGTGTCAAGCGGTGGGGAGCCAGAGGATCAAAAAGTGGCCCGTTGCAGCGGAGTGCTCCCCTGCCCGAACGCCGCGTTTTTGGGCATTTTCTTGGCTTGAGCCTGCTTCCGGCAAAATGGTGTCATCTCGTCCCACCCACCAGCGGCTACCCCGTTTGCTTCGCTCAGGGGCGCTTCGCGGACGCCAGCCGTTGGCAGGCTCCTTCCAAAATTGGGGTCTTGAAATAGCATGAGTGTCATGCTATGATACGGACATGATCCAGTCCTTCAAAAACGCGGGCACCGAAGACATTTTCAATGGCGAAAACACCAAAGCGGCCAGAAAAATCTGTCCGAAAACTAGATCTGGTCGATTCCGTTGCTGCTCTCACCGAATTAAAAATTCCGCCCAACAACAAACTAGAAGCCTTATCTGGCGACCGACAGGGTCAACATAGCATTCGCATCAACGATCAATATCGCATTTGTTTTGTATGGACGGAATCCGGCCCCCATGAAGTCGAGATCGTTGATTATCACTAGACATATAAGCAGGAGATCAATTATGGTTCGCGTTCCTACCGACCGCATCCCCACTCATCCAGGCGAAATGCTTTTAGAAGAGTTTCTCGCCCCTATGGGAATCAGCCAGAAGGATTTGGCAGATAGCATCGAAGTTCCTTATCAGCGCATCAATGAAATTGTCAATGGTCGCCGTGGCATCACGCCGAGTACGGCTCTGCGTTTGGCCAAATTCTTCGATATGTCCGCTGATTTTTGGATGAATTTACAACTGCGATGGGATTTATATTTTGCTCGCCAGGATGAGAATAAAGTCCTACAGAGAATTCAGCCGTATTCCACGTTGGTTTAGATAAGCAGGCGAGTCTTAGGGTCAAAAGCGTGCCAACCATGCCCCGCTCCGCGACGTGCAGCAACTGTCTTGGAAGTCAAGGCAGTTGTTGTTTTTAGTGGGAATATAAGAGACTGTTATGCGCTGGCGGAGCAGCAAAATGGCCGCTGGTTGCGCATTATGGCGTTGAGGATGGTAAGGAATTTGCGCATGCAAGCAGTCAGAGCTGCTTTCTTTTCCCTGCCGCGCTTTCTGCGACTCTCCTAGTTCAGCAGCAACCTCGCCCAGACGTGGAGGAAAATTTTCAGGCAAAGTTACTCAACGATGAGGAAATTCAGAGCACGGAAAGACTTTAACTTGCAGAATTGTTCATATTCAAGATCGTCGCAGAGGATGTGGAGTTGAGGGTTTGGATGTAAAATTACCTTATGCACCTCTACGAAGCGCTGGCACAGCACGCTGCCGCATGGCGGGGAGAGAACTACCAGCACGACGAATATCCCGCAATCGCTGAAATCCTGGAATGGGTACGGGACCCGCACGTGCCCTCGTTCAGGCTGCGTACACCCCAGATACGGGCGTTGGAAACGTATTGGTATCTGCGCCTGGTGGAGCATACCCCTCATATCTTTGACCTGTATACAAACTTATTCCCCAAAGTGACCGAGCGCCTGACTGCGCTGGGCATGACGCATCCCGACCTGCGAGAGATGACATTGGATATGGGGTTCGAGGGTCTGGTCGAAAAGGTTCGGAACGATGATGAGTTCGTTAGGACGTATAAACTCGAAGCCCTGCGTGAGACGTTGACCCTGGATTACCCAAGTTATATCCTGGCCCTGGCGATGGGCGCAGGGAAAACAGTGTTGATCGGTGCGATCTTTGCAACCGAGTTTGGGATGGCGCAGGAATATCCCGATAATGATTTCGTGGAAAACGCGCTGGTATTTGCCCCCGGCAAGACGATCATCGAGAGTTTGCGTGAGCTGGCAGAGATGAAGTACGAAGCGGTCCTGCCGCCGCGCATGTATAAGTCGTTTGCTGCCACACTCAAACTGACCTTTACCCGGGACGGCGATCCCGATATCCCTGTCACACGCGGCAGCTCGTGGAATGTGATCGTCACGAACACGGAGAAGATCAGGATCCAGAAAGAGAACGTGCGCAAGTCCGACCTGGGCCCGCTCTTCGATGCAGGCAAAGAAGATGAAGCCCGCGCCGAGGTCGCCAACCTGCGTTTGCAGGCCATTGCCATCCTGCCCAAACTGGCGATCTTCAGCGATGAGGCGCACCATACCTATGGGCAGTCGATGGACAGGGACTTGAAGAAGGTCCGCAGGACGGTGGACTACCTGCATAATCCGCATGAGCAGGGATCGGGTGAGAGAGAGGCGCACGAGACCCAGCTCATGTGTGTCGTCAACACCACAGGCACGCCGTTCTTCCAGCGTCAGCCCCTGCGGGATGTCGTCATCTGGTATGGGCTGTCCGAAGGCATCCGCGATAGTATCCTGAAGGAAGTGGCGGGCAGCATTTACGGCATTGATTTTCGAGGCAACGAGAAGGAATATCTTTCGTTCCTGGTTGAGGATTTTTTCAGATCGTATGGCGAGGTCACACTCCCCGACGGCACGCCCGCCAAACTGGCGGTCTTCTTCCCGCAGACCGATGACGTGCAGGAGCTGCGGCCGATCATCGAGACGACGCTGACCCAGATCGGGCTCTCCCCTACACTGATCCTGGAGCACCACACCAGGAATGAAAACAAGGCAGACTTCGACCGCTTCAAATCGAAAGACTCGCCGCATCGCATCGCCCTTCTGGTGGACCGCGGCGTCGAGGGCTGGAACGTCCCTGCCTTATTTGCCTGCGGGCTGGCGCGCCAGTTGAAGAGCAGCAACAACTTTGTCCTGCAGGCGGCTTCGCGCTGCCTGCGCCAGGTGGCAGGCAACAGCACAAAGGCGCGCATTTATCTGTCGATTGAAAACCGCAGCGTGCTGGACCGCCAGCTTCAGGAAACATACGGCGAATCGTTTAGCGGGCTGCTCGAAGGCGAGTCACGTACCCGGCAGGCAATCGTTACCCTGCGCAGGGTCGATCTGCCAGAGCTGGTCGTCCGCAGGACTGTGCGGTCTGTAAGGGCAATTCATGAATTGCCCTTACAGACCGCACGATTGACCCGTCCATCCATCGGAGCGGACAGAGGCAAGGTGATCGCATATACGCCAGGCGAATCAGGCAGGTTATTGGCGGCGAAAGAAGTAGCCGAATTGTACGATGTGGATACCTTCGACCTGTACTCGACAGCGCAGGACCTGGCGCGTACCTACCGTCTTGACCCGTTCGATCTGCTGACAGGATTGCGCAATCTATATTCAGAAGGTTATTTGCCCGCCTCACATCTTTCTGAATTAGCAAAGCAGATCGAATCGCAGACTTCCCGATACGAGACTGTGGAGGAAACTGTCGAAGCTGCGCTGGCGCTGGTGAAGAAGGAGGGTTTTGAGAAAATCACAGATAAACAGGGCAATGAGACGTATACTGCCGAGATCTCCTACCCGATCGACCGCGAGCATCTGCTCTTCCATTATGAAGAGTGGCAGAAGCAGGCAGGCAGGTTCGGTTTCCATTACACGCCCTATAACTTCGATTCCAGGCCTGAGAAAAATTTCTTTACAGCCCTGCTCGAGATGCTGAGGCAAAAGCCTGATGAAGTGGAGAATATCTATTTCACCGGCGCGCTTACCGACCCGCGCAAGACCGATTTCTTCATCGAATACCGCGGGCTGGACGGGCGGATGCACACGTACACGCCAGACTTTGTGGTGCGGCGCAAAGATGGCAAGTGCCTGATCGTGGAAGTTAAGAGCGAACGCGAGCGCAGGCATGAGATCGACGGCGAGAACGGCGCAAAGGCAATTGCCACGCGTAAGTGGCAAGGCTTGAACCCTGACAAGTTGAAGTACCAGATGATCTTTACATCCACAGACAGCATCGGCTCGAATGATCTACTCGAAGCGCAATCATTCATTGAGGAGACGAAGCCTGAAGTGTGATGTCATGCTCCCGAAGGACACCGCTTCGGAACGGTGTGAGCCCTTCGCATGTCATTCTGAGCGAAGCGACGAATCTCTACGATTATCCAAGAGACCCTTCAGTCGCAACGAACGCTCCTTCAGGGTGACATATCTGTAATTTTCTTGAAATAGGATTACGACATATTATGAAGAGCACAAAAAAGACATTATCCAAACCCAAAAGACCTGACAGGTCTCCGAAGACGGCAAAACCGACCAGGTCCACGGTCCCCGCACGCGCCGAAGACCTGTCAGGTCTGAAGCCGAACGAAACCCGCGTGGAGATCAGGCCCGCCAAAGGCCGCCCGATGCTGACCTGGGTGGGCAAGAAACCCCTGCGCCATGCCATCGCCTACCCTGCCCAGCTGGTCGAAACCTTCCACGCATCTCCTGCTCCCCTCTCCAAATCCAGCACTAGCGGATTTGGGGAGGGGTCGGGTCTTCTCTTTCACGGCGACAACAAGGACGTGCTGGCCTACCTGCTTGCCAACGGTTACCGCGGCAAAGTGAAACTGATCTACATCGACCCGCCCTTTGACAGCGGCGCGGATTATGTGAGGAAAGTCGAGCTAAGAGGTGCGAAAATAACTGGTAAATTGAATGGGGAAGAATACAGTATCGGTGAGCAAACCCAATATTCGGACATTTGGGGAAACGATAACTATCTACAGTTTATGTATGAAAGAATTCTTCTTTTGAAAGAACTCTTATCCAACGAAGGTATATTCTGGTTGCATTGCGACACAAGTCGCGGGCATTATTTGAAATGTATGCTGGATGAAATCTTTGGAAGTGAATATTTTGTAAATCAGGTGATATGGAAAAGATCAGATGCTCATAGCGATGTTGGACAAGGGGCGAGACATTTGGGAGCAATCCATGACATGCTTCTGATTTACACAAAGAGTGATGAATATACATGGAATAATATCTTTCTCCCGTTACCCGAGGCAACTATAGAAAAGTGGTATCGGCATGTCGAACAAGAAACTGGGCGTCGTTACAATAAAGCCGACATAACTGGTCCTGGAGGAGCAATAAAAGGCAATCCAGTCTACGAATGGAAGGGTATAGTAAAAGCATGGCGCTTCAGTAAGGTACGCATGGAACAGTTAGAAAAAGAGGGTCGTATTATCTACACTGAAAGCGGAATGCCTTATCTAAAAAGGTATCTTGATGAGAGTAAAGGTGTACCACTCCAAGATTGGTGGAATGATATTCAAATGGTGCGTGGAATTCAACGACGCGATGTATCGCATTATCCGACAGAAAAACCAGAAGCATTAATGGAACGCATTATTCGCTTGACGTCCGATCCTGGCGATATTGTTCTCGACTGTTTCCTTGGCTCCGGCACCACCGCCGCGGTTGCGCAGAAGCTCGGTCGGCGCTGGATCGGAGCAGACATCAACAAGGGCGCTATTCAAACCACGATCAAGCGCTTACAGGG
>DATFET010000053.1:0-12686 GCA_035250835.1 Anaerolineales bacterium | reverse complement strand
GATGCCGCCGGTGGCGAAGACTTTGATATTGGCGTGCTTGCAAGCCAGCATGGTCCCAGCGACGGTGGTGCCGCCGCAGGCGCCCTCGACCGCCACAATCCCAAAATCACGCGGACCTACCTTATAGGCATCCTTTTCAGTTGCCAGCCGTTCGAGCTCGGCGTCTGTCAGGCCGATATGAAGTTCGCCATCCAGGAACGCCGTGGTGGCAGGGGTTGCTCCATTCTCACGGACAGTTCGCTCCATATCGCGCGCCAGCTGCAGGTTCTGGGGACGCGGCAATCCATGTGTCAGGACGGTTGATTCGAGTGCGACGATGGGCAGGGGGATATTCAATGCCCGTTTGACATCGACAGATGTATTGAAGGTAAACATAATGACTTAGCGATTCCGATCTCGTAAAAGACGCTCGATGGCGCGATCAATCCACTGCCTCTGGCTTTCATCGGGGAATTGGCTGTGCTCAAACTCAATTAACCTGTCCGCAGTCGCCACATCCCCGCCTGCCAGGTTGACCAATTCCTGATGCAGAAATTCGATAGAACGCTCCCTTTCTGATTCCTGATCGGATAGTGACGCTCCGCTTCCTGAGGGTTCGCCATTGTCCGGCTGCACCGACCCCACCCAATGCCAGCCCTTGAAACCCAGAACTCTGTTGATATTTTCAATAGCCTGAATAATCCCGGATGGGACAGCCTCATTCCTGGCATTCAAAAACTCGGCTGCCTCGATCAGCTGTTGACGGTAGGCTTCAAGAAGGGACCTCATTGCATTGTTATGATCGTATTTTAAGGTTGCATCATGATATTTTGCAACCGGGACATCCTGTATAAGGTTCATGATTTTTTGAACCATAGCCTCGCTTTTCCAGCGTTTTGCTGCGGGTTCACCTTCCTTTTGCAGGTTTTCGCGGCTCATCTTCCAGGCTTGAAGGTGATGCTCAGGCACGACTTTTGTTTCAGGGAAAATTTCAACGGGAACCTTCCAGGTACCCAAACCAACCCAATGGAGTTCCACGCCTCGACCGGAAGCAAGATTGGAAAACTCCTCTGTGAACTGGCTGAAGAGATGATTCGAAATCTCATACCGCGGCATGAATTCCGGGGGCTCCTTAGCCTGCTGTATGTTAGATAGTCCTCCGTTCGCTGAGGATGCCAGCTTTTTCTTCTCTTCAGAGATCTCATTTTCACGCTTATTGATCCGATCCACTTCAGGCTTGCCAACGGATGCAAGGTATTCCGTTAATTTGTGATCATTCATGAAGCCGCCCAACCGGCCTCGTACTAGGCGGTCCATATTGTTGATCCAGGAAAATTCAAAAGTGGACGGGTTGGCCAGGTGCGGGGTGACCCGCGAGGTCGCTTTATAAATGAGCTGCTCGACAGCTTTTTCACTGAATGGAAAGGGATTCACGGTGGTGGGTTTTTGACCGCCGCGATGGACGCTGAACATAAAGCTGACATCGGTCGCAGTAATCGGAATTCCATCCAGGCTGCGACCGGCCACCACGCCCGACCGGCCTTCTTCATCCCGCAGTTCAATAAAATGATCCCGCAGATCGATAGCCTGCCGAAATCGTTCGAACCCATCCAGCTGCGCCTTGCCGCCGCGTTCCTTTCCTGTAGGACCGATCACGTGGGTTGTCCCATCCGGTTCCTCGAATAAGGCAACCGAGTCGATATCTACAACGACCTTGCCAGGACCGCCGATCAGAAAGGTGGGTAAAGTCCTGTGTTCGGGGTTGATTTCTCCCTTTGTGATTCGAATCGTCTCATTGCTGCCTGTCAGAGCCACTGCTCCCACAAAGTGACGGGCGACTCCCGGGTCATCCAGCTCGAAAATATCTGCAAGGTAGTTGGCGGCTGTTTGTAACGCAATGAAAAAGGGCGCCAGGAAGATGGGCAGATATAGGATGATCCGCGGGTCGGTAAACGCCTGGATGGTATAGGTAGCGATATTGGTGAAAGGATTTCCGGCAAAATTTTGGGGCAGGACAGGGTTGAACAGGTAGATAAAAATATCCTGAATGTACTGCGCCCACACGGTCAGTGGGTAATAGATCAAGCTGATTAGAAAGCCGCTCAACAGGAACAAAAAGATCAAATACTGCATCCGGCTGGTGGCAGCCTTAGGCTTCAGATCGAACATCCTGTTTAAGAAGGCATCGATCAAACGACGGAAGAGCACACCGAAAGTTCGTTGTTCCTTCTGGAGTGCTGATTCTTCCCTGGAAGCGGAAGCAGATGTAACGGCAGTCATTTGCCGCTTTCCTCCAGCCACTTGATCATGTCTTCGATCTCCTCCAGCTCAGCGGTCATGCGGCGGCGCAGGACGTCGCTGTGTTCCCCGCTGCGGATCAGAGCGCGCGACCGTAACAAAAGAGTTTTCAGAACTCCCACGACTTCCGGTTGACCCTTACTGGCAAGCTCGTTGATCTCACGGCTCAGCAGTTTTGCATACTGGATGTGGGCCTGCTCCTGAGCATTGGTTTCGACCACATTCCGCTTACGGTCAAGCTGTTCACTTTCAGCTTTTGCAGTCTTCAGCCAGGTTGCGGACCATTGCTTGATCAACTGTTCCTCGAGCGTAGGATTGAGCCTGATGGTACTGATGCTTACACTATATACTTTTAATCCACGGCTTTCCAGCAGTTGATACTCCTTGCTACTTTCCTTGGTTCCTTCCGGTTTACCGGTCTCACCCAACACCTCGACTTCTACCTGTGTTAATCTTGCCAGGACCATTTCATTGATCAGCTTTAATGCTGTTTTTTTCGAGGGCTCTGTCTCTTCATCAGGCGAGACGGGACTGGCAGGGGAGACGGGAGGTGTCGTCGGTTGGACAGTACTGTCTTTCTCAAGGGATTTGATCGCCCGATCCATCATCTTGTTGATCTCGCGAAGCATGTTGGCGAGGCCGCTTTGCATATTCCGTTTATTGGGATCGATCTGTATGGGTTGGCTGAGCGGATCGATTTCCTGTTCGGCTGACTGCGGAACAACTGGCAGGAGCGCCGAAACCGTCTGTTCGGCTTTAAATAACTCGTCGAGGGTGAATTTTGAGACATACTCCCGCCAGACATCCACAGACAGCATGGCCGGAATCCGATTCCAGGCTACGCGGTGAAGTGCAGATTCTGAATCCATGTATGGGTTAATTCCTTCACCCAGAATTGCATTACGGATCGCATCCTGGTCGCGTGCTTCCATCTTTTTCGCGGCAGATGTTATCCCCGTCCGATAGCCAAACCTGGAGCCCGGGGCTCCATCCTGTGGAAAACCCGTATTTACCCTGAAGGTCACAGAGATATTGGGCACCACCTCGATGCCATCCCGGGTCAACGCACTGACCTGATTGCGGCGATTTTGGATTTCCTGATATTGTTCCCTGGTTTGGCTGTCCTTCTTCTCGTCGAAGGGTTTATCACCTGCTACTGGACCTAAGCTCTGTGATTGCATGTGCAAATCCAATGCACCAGACGCCTCTACAAATTCACCCTTCTCAATGAAATGGACACCGGGCCCCAATGTTTGTTTAATGGAAACTGCAGAGCGAGTGACTGCAGCACTGGCTGAGTCGAGCCATATCACGCCCGGTCCCTTCTGTTTCTCTTCCCCCTCACGCTTGATGATCTCCCCATTTCGGATGAATAAAGCGGGTCCGTGTCTGCGGAATAAATGGCTGCGCAGGCGGTCAAAGATCTTTTTTCGGTCGGAAAGTGTTTTAACGGGCAGGACGAACTGTGAAAAGAATGCCATCCATAATATAAAAAATATGGGAAAGATGATGAACAGATCCCAAAAAATTGTGTTCAGGTTAGCTCGAATTCCTCCCATGCGGTAGATTTGCCAGCCATAGACAATCAGCAGGAAAAGCAGCCAGCCGGTGATGTACGCCCATGGTCGTTTATAAAAAGGGATATCTTCCATGTGCATGAATTTTATAACAAAAACGGATAAACCGCCATTGACTGCGGAGTACCGCAAAATCAAAAATTTGACTACCAACCTGTAAGTACGTGGAAAAGCCTGCTTCTTATTGAGCCGGGCGGTAAAACAGGTACAATGGATGCATGTTCCTCGTCGAATTCCATTGCCACACGAACGCCTCGAAAGATTCGCTTACTCGCCCCGAAGATTTGATTGGCGCGGCGCTGCGGAAGGGGCTGAGTCGTCTCATCATCACCGATCACAACACGATCGCCGGCGCGCAGACAGCGCAAGTCCTTGATCCCGAGCTGGTGATCGTGGGAGAGGAGATCATGACGACCCGCGGCGAAATCCTGGCGGCATTTATCAGGGAGGAGATTCCCCCCGATTTATCTCCTCAGGAAACGATACAAAGACTCAGAGATCAGGGCGCGTTCATCAGCGTGTCGCATCCCTTTGACAGGATGCGCTCAGGCGCCTGGAAGGAGCCCGACCTGTTGGAAATCCTTCCACTGGTGGATGCGATCGAGGTCTATAACTCGCGCTGCATGTTTCCCAGCTATAATCGCGAGGCCAAACGGTTTGCGGAAAAACACAATATACCAGGCACGGTCGGTTCGGACGCGCACGCGGCGTTCGAGGTGGGGAGATCGCTGATGCGGCTGGAGCCGTTCGAGGGTCCGGATGAGATGCGAGAGGTCATCCGTGCCGGGAGGCCCATTATGAAATGGTCGCCGCCCTGGTTCCATCTCACATCCCGCTATGCAACTGTAACCAAAAAGAATCAGACGCGGTCTTGACATCGCCCGGTAGACATGATAATCTTGCGTCCGTCGTGCCCGGTGTGTGGCGCCGTGGTGGCCATGTACGGGCAAAATTTTTACCTCAGCAGGAGAAATGTAAGATGTCAGAACGCTTTGTTGGAACCGTCAAATGGTTCAATGCTACCAAGGGCTATGGCTTCATTGGTCGCGACGGTGGTGATGATGTGTTCGTTCACTTCAGCGCCATTCAATCCGATGGCTACCGCAAGCTGGAAGCCGAACAGAAGGTGGAGTTTTCCGTTGAGGAAGGCCCCAAAGGATTGCAAGCTGCCAATGTAGTGCCCATTTCGTAAGACTGCCCAAAGTTTTGCGAATCCGACAGAGCCGCCGCAAGGTGGCTCTGTTTTTTGTTTGACTTTGACAGGTAGGTTGTGAGGAGAAACCGTCTCGTAGCAACGATTCTAGGCTGACTCGACCGCTGGCTGGATATCCGCCTCCTTGTAATTTTCCACATTCATGATCACAGGGATGAAGAATGCAGTGATGGTGATCATGATACACAGAAAGCCTCCTGCCCAGAACCAGACGCGAATCCCCAGCAGGTCTGAAACTGGACCGGCGATTAGTAAACCAATGGGGGAAATTGCTGTCGCGCCGCTGGCAATCAAAGAGGTGACCCGTCCCTGCATATCCGGGCGGACGATGGTTTGCATCAACGCACTGAGGGGTCCGTTCGCAATAGGAATCATGAATCCAAGGATGGCATTTCCCACTACAGCAAGCAGGAACAAATCGGCAGGTGCAAGACCAATCAGCATGACGCCAATCCCCATGCCGATGATTCCTGTGAGTGAAGTGACGATTTTTCTTTTGAAGCCGCCCCAGATGCCTAACAGAATTCCTCCGGTAATCATCCCGATCCCTAAGATTGATTCCAGCAGCCCAAGCTCGATTGCCCCTTTACCGAAATGTTCTGTAACGAGCAGAGGAAGCAGGGAGATAGTTGGGATGAGCAGGAAGTTGAGAAAGAGAGCCATGAAAATGATGGCCGTGAAACCTGGAATGGAGCGGATATATACCATCGCGTCGCCAACATCCTTAAGCAGGCTGGGTTTACCCTCCTGTAACTGTGCCTCTCCATAACGTTTCGGTTGAGGGATTGAAATGAAGAGCAGGGGCAGAACGGCAATCAAGGCAGTCACCACGTCGATCAACAGGATGCCCTGTGTTGGCAGGACGCTCAGAAGAAGCGCACCGATCACAGGAGCAAACAAACTATTCACTCCCTGCAATGCCTGGTTAAGACTATTGACACGCGTGAGCTGTTCCTGGGGCACCATCAATTGCGTTGTGGCTGCCATGGCTGGGTAGTGGAATGCGCCTCCCAGGGAGCGGACTGCCATGATGACATAGATCTGCCAGATTTGTACCGACCCTGTTGCAAATGCGTACGCCAGCAGCAATGAAAATAAAGCGATGGTCGCATCGGCGACGATCATGATCACACGTCTGTTCCAACGGTCTACGAGGGCGCCTGCAAATGGACCGACCAGAATCTGAGGCAGCATGCCCACCAGGGTTGCGATTGCCAATACAGTTGCAGAACCGCTCTCCTGGGTGAGCCACCAGATGAGCGCAAATTGCACCAGCGCCGATCCAAACAAGGAGAGGGCCTGTGCTGTCCAGATCGTGAAGAAGCGCGGCGCCCAATTTCTTGTTTCGTGTTGTGATCGATCATCCATAACGCTTTATTCCTTAATCCGGGAAGATTTGCCTATAATAAACGCCATCGTAATATTCGACAACAGCCGCAAGGAGGAGTTTTCATGACAACCTTACCATTCAACTCACGCCGCTCTCCCGTTTACAGCCGCAATGGGATTGTCGCCACCTCTCAGCCTCTCGCCACGGCTGTAGGGCTTGAAATCCTCGCGAAAGGAGGGAATGCTGCGGATGCGGCCGTAGCGGCGGGCGCGGCACTCAATGTTACCGAGCCGACCTCCACGGGGATCGGCGGCGACATGTTCGCCCTGTACTATTCAACGGACACAAAACAGGTCACTGCCCTCAACGGCTCGGGCCGCGCGCCTGCTGCATTGACATTGGATCGACTCAGGAAAGATGGTTTTTCCACTGAGCTGCCTCCGTTCCACGCGCATACTGTCACGGTCCCGGGCGCCTGCGCGGGCTGGTTCGACCTCATCGAACGGCACGGTTCGCTGCCGATGTCCGAAATTCTTGCGCCTGCGATCCGCCTGGCGAGGGAAGGATTCCCGGTTGCGCCGGTCACAGCTCATGCCTGGCAGTCCGGCGCGCAGGGTCAGTTGAAGACCGCGCCCAATGGGCTCGAGCTGACCATCGACGGTCGCGCGCCGCGGTCAGGAGAGGTTTTCCGCAATCTGAACCTGGGGCGTACACTCGAGCTCGTCGGACGCGGAGGCAGGGACGCGTTCTATCAGGGTGAGATCGCTGAAAGTATTGTCAGTGTGATTCGGGATGCGGGGGGCTATATGTCTGTTGAGGATCTCGCCGCACACACATCCACGTGGGAGGAGCCGCTCTCGGTCACGTATCGCGGCTTGCGCGTCTATGAGTGTCCACCCAACGGACAGGGGATTACCGCTTTGATCGCATTGAATATCCTGGAGGGATTCGATCTGGGTTCACTCGGCACTCTTGCAACTGAACGCCTGCACCTCATGATTGAAGCCCTGCGCCTTGCCTTCGCAGATTCGCGCTGGTACGTTGCGGATCCAAAATTTTCGAATGTGCCGATCCGAGAGCTTTTGTCGAAGGAATATGCAAGTGAACGACGCAAATTGATCAATCTGAAGCGCGCCATGATTGATCCCAAACGCGGTACACCTGTTTCATCATCGGGGACGGTTTATCTCAGCGTCGTGGATCAATTCGGTAATGCCTGTTCATTCATCAACAGCAATTACTGGGGTTTTGGGACCGGCATCGTGCCGAAAGGCTTTGGTTTTACTTTGCAAAACCGCGGGCATAACTTCAGCCTCGACCCCAATCATCCCAACGCGCTGGAGCCGCGCAAACGGCCATATCATACAATCATCCCAGCCATGGTAACTCAACCAGGGGTTGAGGGTGAGGGTGAAACCCTTTACGCCTCCTACGGTGTGATGGGCGGCTTCATGCAGCCCCAGGGACATGTGCAGGTGCTGACGGCGCTCGTAGATGCCGGCCTCGATCCCCAGGCCGCGCTGGACCTGCCGCGCTTCTGCATTAACGTGGAAGGATCCGGCGGACGCGTCGCGCTCGAAGAAGGGAGTCCCCCAGAGGTGCTGAAAGGACTGGAAGAGATGGGGCACCCGGTTCATTCCGTGGGCGGCTACGAGCGCTCGCTGTTCGGCCGGGGACAGGTCATTCTGCGGGACGCGGATACCGGCGTCCTGTGCGCGGGAAGCGATCCGCGTGCAGACGGCTGTGCGATGACGCTGTGATTATTGATCCCCGCCGCGTTCTTCCCCCGAATGGGCTTCGATCCTCAGTTCCATGTCCATCAACACCGTATGCACAGTGTTGTCCTGCACGAACGGCAGCCAGTCGAAGACCAAAGACCATAATCCGTCGAAGATGAGCACCGCGATGGCAAAGGAGGACAGGACGATCAATATTCCGCGCAAAATTTCAGGAAGCAGCCCGAACGGATTTGCCATGAGCAGGGCGAGCAACAGCAAAACAACCAGCATGCCGATCATTGCACCGCTAAACTGCCTCAGTGCACGCTGGATCACAATCCCGCGCTGCAGGCGGTTGGCGGCGATGCTATCGGTGCAGTAGCGTTGAACAGCGGCGCGCGTTTTTTCCGTCAGAATGGGTGTGACTTGGTCCGCAGGGAGCCGGAGTGTCACCTGCACCGTTTTTGGCCGGCGCGGCCAGAGACGCGTCACGCGTTTCCTGATGCAGGCCATTGCTGATTGCCCAAATACATCCACTTCATGCGTCGAAAATGGATCGACAACCGGCGCTGTGAACAATTCGTCGATATGGTTGAGAGGCAGAACAAGTGAGATATCGGATTGCATTGTCGTTAAATACAGGAATCAGGATTTGGGCCGAATCACGATATCGAGGGCCGGAATCTTGCGCAGTACGGTGTTCTCCATGTGGGGTTGTACCCAGTCGAAAAGCAGCTTTTCCATGGGTCCCCACAGGCTTACCCACACAAAGACGCTGAGGCTCGAGGCAACCAGAGCCTTTGCAGCATCTGACGCTCTGGTGAAGATGGAGGTCAGGAGGAAATATACGATGAGAATTACGAGGATCGATATCACAAGAACGATGCCCAGTCCGATCAGGCTGCGGGTGCGAGAAAGGCGGATCGTCAGACGATTGTCCTCGATCTTGGCGGCGCTGTAGCGGCGCAGCGCTGCCTCGGTTTCCTTCTCCAGCCCGGGGGTGATCTGGTCCGCGGGCAGTTCGAGAACCAGGCGCATCCCCTCCCAGTTGCGAACACGCCGCGCCAGCAGCCGTCGCACAGCGCGCAGCAGGGCGGGTTCCCCGAGGACATCCACCTCCTCATCCGAAAAGGGATTGACGTCCGGCTCATTGAAGAGCTGGTCGATGCTGTCGAGACGAATGACGATATCGCGGGCAGGTGTGTTGGCCATGGGTGGTGCATCCTTTGACGTACATGATTAGGAAAGATTGGAAGTGCAATTCAATTATAGCTTTGCCGGAAGGTAGAATCAAGCCGTAAGGTCGAGGCATCCCGCGGGTTGTTCTCGTCCTCATCCCACAACGCGGGATTGGCTTCGATGTAATCGGTTTTGTTTTGCAAATCTTTCTCGTTTCGAATTATATGTTCGTAATCCCTTAAAGAGCAGGGGACATGTAATTTCTCTGCCAGGTACCGGTGGCATTCAATTCACATCGAATCCGTTTTGTCACCGCTGATTTGAACGATCCAACAATTGCACCAAGCGAATGTGGTGCGGGTCCACGGGGCGGTTGTTTGTCACAATAATTCCATGCACATGATTCGGCATGACCACATACGCACCCAATTCCACGAAAGAAAAATGTTCGGGGATCGCGCGCCAACGTTCATCTGCAATTTTTCCAAAATCGCTCAAAACCATTTCTTCATTTTTGATTTCGCCGAACAGACAATCACGCTGATATGCCACAATCGTCACGTAATACGCGCCTTCTGAGGAATAATCAAATCCCCGGACGCGGATTGATCTTCCGTGATGTTTTTGCGGATCGAATTTCGATTTCCGCATTAATACGCATAGAACCCTCTTCCTGATTTCCTCCCTAAATATCCCGCATCCACCATTTTCCTCAACAACGGCGCGGGGCGGTATTTGTCCTCCCCCAGGTCGCGCTGTAACACTTCCATGATGAACAACACTACATCGAGTCCGATCAAATCTGCCAGCGTGAGCGGACCCATGGGATGATTCATGCCGAGCCTCATGACCGCGTCGATGGCTTCCGGCGTACCGACGTTTTCCTGCAATGCGAAAATCGCCTCATTAATCATCGGACACAGGATGCGGTTGGAGATAAAGCCCGGCGAATCATTCGCAAACCAGGCTTCCTTGCCCATCCCTTTACAGAGTTCAAGCGTTGTGGCAAGCGTCTCTTCACTGGTAGCCAGACCTTTAATGACCTCGACCAGTTTCATCAGCGGGACGGGATTCATGAAATGCATGCCGATGACTTTGTCAGGACGCTTCGTCGCTGCGCCGATCTTGGTAATGGAAATGGACGAAGTGTTGCTTGCCAAAATCACGCCGTCACGTGCATTCGCATCCATATCTTTGAAGATTTTGAATTTCAATTCGGGGTTTTCGGTCGCGGCTTCGATGACAAAGTCCGCGTCTTTTATTGTGTCCATGTTCTCCACAAACTGTATCGAATCAGCGCTGGTTTTACCCTCGGCGGTGATCGCTCCTTTTTCAAGCAACTTGCCCGTGGATTTGGCAATCGCGGCTTTGGCTTTTTCCAGGGCGGCAGGCATGACGTCCATACAGGTGACACGGTAACCCGAAGTCGCCGCGACCTGTGCAATGCCGTTGCCCATAGTGCCAGCTCCAATCACAACGATATGTTTTATTGTCATCTGGTTTCCTCGCATCAAGTGTCATTGCGAGCGACCCGCGAAGCAGAGAGCGTGGCAATCCCGTGTTTGGAGGTTAGTTGAGATTGCTTCGTCGCTTCGCTCCTCGCAATGACACTAACCTTGTTGATCTCTCCAGATTCTATAGTTGTTTTGAATCTGTTCGATGTGTCCGGGAATATGTGCTGAATAAATATTGATCCAATCCTCGAAGGTGTACGGCTCCTCGTATTCAGGATGTTTGACCCAATGCTCGAACACTTCATCTGGTTGTCTCTTGAGCAATTCATAGGTCGTCTTACGGACAAGTCGGACGATTTCCAGTGCATCCTCAAAACTTTGATCGTGATAATCCAGCTCGACGGCCCACCTATCCTGGTCGTATCCCATCAAGGTGCCGCCGGGCTCGACGATCAACTTGCGCGCTCGCAGCGCGGCATTGGACTCAGAGTCCGCCAGGTGAAGGAGTACCTGATGGACGCTCCACTCTGTAGCCTCAGGCTTGAACTTCCACATCTCGCGCGGGATATCCTTGAGTATTTCGATGAGCAGTTCAAAACCTTTGCCGTAAAGCTCGATTTTCGAGTCGCGTTCGTGTTTGTCCATTTTTGTATACCTCGATGGTTAAGTAGGCGGTCTCGCGCTGAGCCTGCCGTCTCGCACCGACGTGCTCGCGGCACGAACGGTGTCGAAGAGTCGCCCATCATATCGAAACCACCAGACTCACTTGTTATTCCATCTCAACTGCCATCGCAACCGCTTCACCACCACCCAAACACAGCGATGCAATGCCGCGCTTCAAACCGCGGTCTTTCAGAGCATGGAGTAGTGTTGTCAGCACGCGCGCGCCGCTTGCGCCGAGGGGATGCCCAAGCGCGATTGCGCCGCCATTGACGTTGACCTTGTCCCAGTCCCAGCCCTGGTCGGCGAGGGCGTATCCATCCGCGAGGACCTGGGCGGCGAAGGCTTCGTTGAGCTCGATCAAATCCACGTCGCTCAGGGTCCAGCCGATTTTCTTGAGCAGTTTGGGGATTGCGTAAGCAGGCGCGGCAAATAGATACTTGGGCTCCACAGCGGCTTGCGCGTATCCAACAATCTTTGCCATCGGCTTGAGATCCTTTTTTTCTGCGTACCCACGGGATGCAATGATGACCGCCGCACCTCCGTCGTTCATCGGAGATGAATTCCCCGGCGTGACCTTGCCGTCTGCCTTGAAGGCCGGCTTGAGCTTGGCCAGCACCTGCAGCGACGTATCCTTACGCGGCCCCTCATCTGTATCCACGACTTGGACTTCACCTTTTTTCCCGGGGATTTCAACGGGAACAATTTCGGATGTAAAGCGACCTGTCTCCTGGGCCTCGACAGCCTTCTGGTGGGATCGAAGCGCCCACTGGTCCATCGCTTCGCGCGTGACCTCGTACTCGTCGGCGATGAATTCAGCCGCGTTGCCCATCCCCCAGTTCTCGAACGGATCCCATAGACCATCGTAGAGCAGGGCATCGGTCAGAGGCTGGTTGCCGAACTTCAGCTCGCCCGATCGCCCACTGACGAGGTAAGGCGCGCGGCTCATCGACTCGAACCCGCCAGCGATGAAGAGATCTGCGTCGCCTGCCCGGACAGCCTGGGCTGCGAACATCGCCGCTTTCAGTCCAGACCCGCAAACTTTATTGACCGTGCTGGCGCTGACCGTGGCCGGGATGCCGCCCAGAATCCCCGACTGGCGCGCTGGAGCCTGTCCTTCTCCCGCCTGTACCACGTTGCCCATAATGACTTCTTCGACATCCTCGGGCTTGATGCCCGCACGCTCCACTGCCGCTTTGACCGCAATCGCCCCCAGTTGAGTCGCAGGTATACTGCTGAGAGAACCCTGAAACCTTCCAATCGGCGTGCGCGCCGCGG
>DATFET010000052.1:0-3230 GCA_035250835.1 Anaerolineales bacterium | reverse complement strand
CGACTGGACATTCCGGATCGATTCGCTCTCCACAATGATGATGCTGGTCGTCTCAGGCGTCGGAACCCTGATCCACATTTATGCCATCGGATACATGCACGAGGACGTGCGCTTCAAAGCAGACCCCGGGCGGTTCGCGCGCTTCTTCGTTTTTCTCAACCTGTTCATCGCCATGATGATGATCCTCGTCTCCGGCGACTCCTACCTGATGCTGTTCGTCGGCTGGGAAGGCGTGTCATTGTGCTCTTTACTGCTGGTCGGATTCTGGTTCGAGATGGATATACTGGCCCGACCCTCCTGGGCGAACTCGGACGCCGGCAATAAAGCCTTTATCACCAACCGCGTCGGCGACGTCGGCCTCCTGATCGCGAGTTTCTTGATGTTCTGGTATCTGGGGAGTCTCCAGTTCGATGCGGTGTTCGAAGCCGCGCCGGATGCCCCTGAAGGAATAATTGTCGCCATCACGTTGTTCATGCTGATCGGCGTTGCCGGCAAATCAGCGCAGATTCCCCTGTACGTCTGGCTGCCCGATGCGATGGCAGGCCCGACCCCGGTCTCGGCCTTGATCCATGCCGCGACCATGTTGACCGCCGGCGTGTATCTCATTACCCGTTCAGCGGAACTCTATGTGCTTGTGCCTCAGGCGCAGTACATCGTCGCGATGACGGGTGCGATCACTGCCCTCTTCGCCGCGACGATTGCCGTCGGCCAGTATGACATTAAAAAGGTGCTGGCATACTCGACGATTTCACAGCTGGGATTCATGGTTGCCGCAGTCGGCATGGGTGCATTCGTGGCGGGGATGTTCCACCTTGTCACACACGCCTTCTTCAAGGCTTTGTTGTTCCTCTCGGCTGGCTCTGTGATCCTCGGCCTGGAGCGTGGACATCATCATCTCGAGCACGCCCACGATGAGCATCTTCCTGATGCTCGCGCTGAGCGGAGTGCGGAGCACGAAGTTGAAGCGTTCGATCCGGGTGATATGCGCAATATGGGTGGAGTTCGCAAGACTATGCCGGTCACGTTCTGGCTCTATATGATCGGTACCCTCGCCCTGGCAGGCATTTTCCCGTTTGCCGGATTCTGGTCGAAGGATGAGATCCTGCTGGATGCAAGCCTGCATTATCCGGCTGTATATTGGCTTTTGAGCATTGCTGCGTTCTTTACGGCTTTCTACATGGGACGCCAGATCTGGATGGTCTTCTTCGGCGAAGCTCGTCACGAAGCCGCGGCGCATGCCGAGGAGAGCAAGCCGATCATGACTGTGCCGCTGATGGTGCTGGCTTTCCTTTCGCTGTTTGGAGGTGCGCTTAATCTTCCGTTCGAAGGATTCCATCACCTCGGTCATTGGCTCGAATTCACCCTGCATGAAGTGGAAACCCTGCCGTTCAACATTCGAGTCGCTGGCATTTCGACGATCCTTGCCCTGGCGGCGATCGTAATCTCCTGGCTTATCTATGGGCGCAGTCCGCTCAAGAAGGGACAGATCGATCCATTGAAAAAACCTCTCGGACCTGTTTTCAGCGGCATGGAAAACAAATGGTTCGTGGACGAAGGCTACTTCGCCGTCATCATCAACCCTTTCAGGAAACTGTCCCACTTCCTGGCAGAGGTGATCGACTGGCGCTTCTGGCATGACTGGTTCCATGAGAAAGTCATCGCCGGGTCGTATAACTGGTTCAGCAACATTGCGCTCAACCGTTATGCCGATCAAAAAGGCATCGATGGCTTTATTGTGAATACGGTCCTGGCTGGTGGAACTCAATGGTTATCGGCGACCGCGCGCAAGATCCAGAACGGATTCGTGCGCTCGTACGCATTATCCGTACTGCTCGGTGTTGTCATTATTCTGGGATATTTGATCTTGAGATAGTCGGAAGTTAATCGTTGCGACGATTGAACTTCAGCATTTGACGAGATTGCAATCGAGGATTGGACATGAATTTTTTCCTACAACCGCTTACACTGCTGACCTTCTTCCCGCTGCTGGGTGTGCTGATCTTGTTATTCATCCCCAGCGACAGGAAGAACGCCCTGCGCTGGGTCGCACTCATTACCACGCTGATTACTTTCATCATCTCGATCTGGGTGCTGACGATGTTCAGCCCTTCAAATCCGGATTTGCAGCTGGAAGCGCGCTACGACTGGATCACCATAGACAGGTGGACCATCCAATACTATCTGGGCATCGATGGGCTGAGCATTCTGCTGGTTCTGCTCACCACTTTCCTGACACCTATCTCCATCCTCTCCACATGGACGGCGGTCGAGGACCGCGTCAAGGATTTCATGATCTTCTTCCTGCTGCTCGAGGTGGGCATGACAGGCGTCTTCCTGGCCCAGGACCTGTTCTTATTTTACATCTTCTGGGAGTTCACGCTTGTGCCGATGTACTTCCTGATCGGCATCTGGGGTGGACCGCGCCGCATCTATGCCGCCATCAAGTTCTTCCTGTATACGATGGCTGGCTCCATCCTGATGCTGCTGGCGATCCTGTGGCTTGGCATTGACGGCGGGACGTTCTCGGTACCTGAACTGACAGCTCTGGGAAACATTCCGGGAGATGTGCAGATGTGGCTGTTCCTGGCGTTCGCGGCCGCGTTTGCCATCAAAGTGCCGATGTGGCCCCTTCATTCGTGGCTGCCGGACGCACACGTCGAAGCGCCGACCGCCGGTTCGGTCATCCTGGCGGGTATTTTGCTGAAATTGGGTACCTACGGTTTCCTGCGATTCAACCTTTCGCTCTTCCCGCAGGCTTCCTGGGAGGCTGCCCCATGGATTGCGCTCCTGGCGACGATCGGCATCATCTACGGCGCGGCAGTCTCTTATGCGCAGGGAGATGTAAAGAAACTGGTTGCGTATTCTTCTGTCAGCCATCTGGGCTTTGTCATGCTCGGCCTGTTCGCCCTCAACCCGGAGGGCATCGCAGGCTCGATCCTGCAGATGATCAACCACGGCATTAGCACGGGCGCGCTGTTCCTTCTGGTCGGCATGATTTATGAACAGACGCATACCCGCGAACTGAAAGTCTACGGCGGGTTGTGGAAGATCACCCCCATCTTTGGGGCAATCATGCTTATCGTTGCCCTCTCCTCCATGGGTCTGCCCGGCTTGAACGGGTTTGTCGGCGAGTTCACCATCCTGCTTGGCGCATGGGGCGCTGGGATGGATGGGGGCTCGTATGGCACAGTGTGGTATGCCGCCTTGTCATCCCTTGGTGTGATCATGGC
>DATFET010000050.1:0-11169 GCA_035250835.1 Anaerolineales bacterium | reverse complement strand
GAAGTGCTGGCGAAAGCACGCGCCGAAGGCGAGCTCGAAGTTGCCGTATTGAAACGAAATATCGACTCACTCAAGTCACAGCTCAAAAAGGCAAAACAGCCGCTGGATGCCCTTAAGCAGATCGAAGAAAAAGTGGGAGAGATCGAAGAGAAGGTGGAAGCACCGGTGGAAAGACGATGGACCGTAGACAATGGACCATCGTCCATAGTCAATCGTCCATTGGCGCTTGGCCAGCGCGTCACTGTCAGCTCGTTGAATGCGGAAGGTGTGGTGACTGCTCTGGGCGAGTCGGACGCGGAAGTCCAGGTCGGGAGCCTGCGGGTGAGGGCGCGTCTGGCGGATTTGATTAGAAAAGGTCAGGAGGAAGAGCGTCCTCAACAAATAGAGGAGAAGAAACAGGTTTCGGAAGGCAGCGGTCGCGCGGCTTTGAGCGGGACAAAATCCCCAGGCTTGGAACTGAACCTGCGCGGCAAACTTGTGGAGGATGGGCTGGAAGAATTGGACCGTTATCTGGAACGCGCGTATTCCTCTGGTCTGTTATTCGTGCGCATTATCCATGGCAAAGGGACAGGCAGGATGCGTGAGGCTGTTCGTGGTGCGTTGAAAGACAGTCCGTATGTCGCCTCGTTCGAGGAGCCCAAGGATAACGAAGGCGGCGCGGGCGTTACCGTGGCGAAGATCGCAAAGTAGTTTTTATGTCATTGCGAGGAGGGCGAAGCCCGACGTGGCAATCTCCTCGCAGAAATAGGTGCTTGTTATGAAATAGACTCCTGACCGGAAGTCTATTTGTTTAATGAGCATCTCGCGCTGAACGACACTTGCACCCGATTGCTTAACAAATCGTGCGTTCCCTGGCACCGCCCGCCAGGGCAGGTGTGGTGCAGTGCAGGTGAGTGGACGTACGTTACCATGCGGAGAGACGAGTGCAAATCGAGGAGCGCAGACGAAGCGCGATTTTGATATGATCCCGCGCTTCGTCTACGGGCTTTGCCCTCCGCTCTGCGCGGCTACCCTCCACACCACATTGAGCGCTTCGAGGCCGGTCATACGGTGACGCAGCGCGGCTTCTTCCGTCAGGTAGATATCGCCCTGCAGTGGCCGGTCATCACGGGTGTAGAGTCCGCGGTTGGGGAGATCGGAGACCGCTGCCCAGAAATTCCAGAGTGGCAGATCGTATTCGGAGGCGAGCAGCCACATGTCACGGTTGATGCGCTCGTCCTTTTCGCGGTTGTCCGCTTTCGTGGCAAGGATTGGCACCGCGCCCTCATCCATCAATTGCAGGATGACCTCACGCAGATATTCCGTGTTGCGCGATTCGAAATGCGTGCCGACCTGAATGATCACAAACGACGGGCGGTGGACGCGCAGCTCGCATTCCACCGGCGTCTCGGCGAACGAGCAGCCGAACTCACCGCGATGCCACTGGGTCCACAGCAGCGAGCCGGGCGTGGTCCCATCCTGTGAAGTGGAACTCTCGCGGCTGAAGGAACCTTGAAAATTGTCCACTGTTTCGAGCAGTTCGGGTGAAAGGCTTTCAATCACAAATGGATCGGTCTCGAATACACCGAAAAAATCATTGGGACGTGTCTGGCAGTCGCCGAAGATCGAGAAGGCGTGCGGATCATTCCCCAGCTTTTGACCATACTCATAGATGGCGCTGATGCTCGGGTCGACCGTGGGCAGTACAGGCAGTTCCTTCCAGACATCCAGGTCGATAGGCGTAATGTTGGGATCGGGGGTAAGGGTAGGTCCGCTGGTGGGTAGAGGGATGGCAGTCGGTCGCGGAGTTCGCGAAGGCCTGGGGACGGGTACTGGGTCCTGTGGGGATGCTTCACTAAAACTTGTGATCTCCGCTTGTGACGGTGCAGGGGTTGGAGAAGGTAAAGGCTGTGTGGGTGAGATGGACGTGGCTTCTGCTGTGCAGGCGGCCAGCATAATACAAAACACTATATTTGTAATCCGCTTCATCGGGTTGAGTATATCCATAAAAAATTAAGTGGCGATGAATTTTTATGCTACACTACCCGTCATGACAAACCAGGGACTCCTCCACAAATACGGGCATCTGCTCGACCTTCCGACTCATACGTTCACGCGCCCCGTCAGCCTGCTCGAGGGCAATACACCTTTGATCAAAGCCGACAATTTATCCCGCCAGCTCGGGAGCGGAATCGAGCTCTTCATCAAATACGAGGGACTCAACCCGACCGGCTCCTTCAAGGACCGCGGCATGACCGCGGCGGTCAGCGAAGCGCTGGGGCGCGGCGCCATGACAGTCATCTGCGCCTCGACGGGCAATACCGCTGCTTCGGCTGCGGCCTACGCGGCGCGGGCAGGGATGAAGTCCATCGTGTTGATTCCTCAAGGGAAGGTCGCGGCGGGCAAACTCGCCGGCGCGATCGCCTACGGCGCACAGGTGATCCAGGTCGACGGCTCATTCGACGACGCGCTGACCCTGGTGGTGGAAATCACGAACAGGCATCCAATTTGTCTGATGAATTCGATCAACCCCTACCGCATCGAGGGACAGAAGACTTCGGCCTTCGAAATCTGCGACGTGCTTGGGTCCGCGCCGGATTGGTTATGCCTGCCGGTGGGTAATGCAGGCAATATCACGTCGTATTGGGCCGGGTTTGAGCAATACAATGATTTGAAATCGACGGGACTGCCGCAGGTGCTGGGAGTCCAGGCGGCAGGGTCCGCGCCGCTCGTGCTGGGGCACCCGGTCGAGAATCCGGAAACGGTCGCGACCGCGATCCGCATCGGGAAGCCAGCCCGCGGCGAACAGGCCTTGCAGGCCGCGGAAGAGTCGCAGGGACGGATCATCGCTGCGACCGATGAGCAGATCCTGCACATGCAAAAGACCCTGGCAGCGCTCGAGGGACTCTGGGTGGAGCCGGCTTCCGCAGCCGGGTTGGCAGGCCTTGCGATCGAGACTGAAAGCGGAAAGTTGAACTTAAAAGGAAAGCGCGTGGTGGCGATCTGCACAGGTCACGGGTTGAAAGACCCGCAGATTATCATAAAGGATATGCAAAAGCCGCGCATCGTCCCGCCGAAATTGGAAGCGCTCGAGGAAGTGATATTGGGATAATATCGCGCTGAGCGGACACTGAGCGACCCGCAGGGGAGACGAAGTGGAAGACGAAGCGCAGGTAAATTGGAAGGCCGCGTTTCGTCTACATTCCTCGCTGTCGCTCGTCACTCCGCTCACATTGTCCCGATGCTTTTTGGGAGCGCGAGGGTTGTTTATGAGCCTCACCATCAAAGTTCCCGCCACATCCGCCAATCTTGGACCCGGGTTCGATTCCCTGGGTCTCGCTCTGGATTTATGGAACGAGTCCACATTTGAACCAGCAAATGACTTTTCGGTCTCCGTCGAAGGCGAAGGCAGGGGAAAAATAAGTCAGGACAAAAACAATCTCATTTTCCGCGCCGCACAGAAAATGGCAGAGCATGTCGGGCAGGAACTGCATCCGTTTGCAGTGCGTTGTGTCAACCACATCCCGCTGGGATCAGGACTCGGCTCGTCTGCGGCGTCCACGCTGATGGGTCTTTTAGCCGCCAATGCGTTGACCGGGTCCGCGCTTACAGATCATGAGATACTGCATCTCGCTGCCGAACTCGAGGGACATCCGGACAACGTCGCACCTGCAATGATGGGTGGACTGGTCGTTTCAACAATGAGTGAAGATCAAGTCCTCGCGCGAAAATTGCCGATCATGCCGATGCATATCACAGTTGTTTTGCCAGACTTCCACTTCCCCACAAAACAAGCGCGTAATTCATTGCCGAAGCGCGTAAAAATGGGGGACGCGGTTCATAATATCAGCCGTACGGTGCTGGTGACGGAGGCCTTCCGCACAGGAGATTTGGATCTGCTCGGCGAAGCGATGACCGATGTGCTGCACCAGCCCTATCGCCTGCCTTTGATCCCCGGTGCAACGTCTGCGATGGAGGCGGCAAAGGAGGCGGGAACCGCGGCGGTGGCATTGTCGGGAGCGGGTCCCAGCCTGATCGCGTTCGCGAAAACGGAATCGGGAATCGGGGAGTCCATGAAGCGTGCTTTCGAATTCGCCGGCTTGCAGGCGCGAGTCTTCCCGCTGAGAGTTAGTGAAACGGGCGCAAGCACCCTGAAAGAATAATGGAGTTTCATCAATATGGAGAATGTGATGAACGAACAAATCGTCGAGCAGCCCAAACGCCGCACAGGACTGTTGATCTGGATGGTCGTTTCGCAGTTGCTGGCCGTTGCCTCGCTGCTGATCTGGCTGCTCATCGCGGGACTCTCTGTGATGGCGTTTGACCAGGGCTCCACACCTGAAGCGTGGGCATTTGTGATCACCGTCTGGTCTTACCCGATCATCCCCATCGTTCTGGTCATCGCCGCCTGGATCGCCTTCGCGCGGCGCAGAAACACAACAGCGGCAGTACTTTCTGGATTGTCCTTTGCGCCGCCTATTTTGTTCTATCTTTGCCTGGCAGTCTCCAGTTTTAGCTGGTACTTTACGAACTGGGACTTTTGAGTGCAGGGCGTATCACGATCCTCCCCTACGCGCTATTCCATTGTCGTGCAAACTGCAGAATCCGAGGGCGGATGTAATACGCATTCGGGTTCGCGACCAGCCTTTGCGCCATGATCAGTTTCATCGCAGACTCGGGCCCGTAGCCCTGCGCGATCAGGATGCAGGAACCCATTGCGGGTCCGCGGTGACGCCCATAGGCGCAATGGACATACACCCGGCCACCGACCCGGATCATCTCGAGGGCGGTCCTTGCACCGAGGATCAGTTTGGCGACCGGGATGGGAAAGAAGGGGCTGTCAATCGTCCTCAGCCATAACAACAGAAGTGGTGGGACATGCCGATCAGGGCGCGGTCCATACGTAAAACGCATGTTGATCACCAACCGTACACCCATTTCACGCAGAATATCGTAATCTTTCACAGAAGGTGTAGTTCCGATGAACAGGTCGTCGGTGATCTGCGAGAAGTTCATGCGGGGAATGGTAACACAGCAAAGTCTCTACCCGGCCTCCCCAAATCCAATGGATTTGGGGAGGTGTCACGCAGTGACGGAGGGGGTGTTTTGTGCTAAAGTAGAGAAATCACCGTCATGTAAGGGCAGGTAGATATGGCAGAGACTGATTTCAAATACGATGTTTTCATCTCCTACAGCCAGGAGGACGAAGAGTGGGCTGATAAAGTATTGCGTCAATACTTGGATGATGCTGAGCTAAAAGTTTGCATCGACTATAGAGATTTTGAAGCGGGGAAAATGGCTTTGCTCAATATGCAAGATGCTGCCAAACAAAGCAAGCACGTTGTTTTAGTCTTAACACGTAACTGGCTCAATGGTGAATGGTCGCTATTTGAAGCATTGATGGGCGGAACACAAGACCCTGCTGGGCTGCAAAAGAAATTGATTCCTTTACTCTGTGAAAACGGAATTCAAAAAGACATCAATGATTTCATTGGAGTTACCCCGTTCCGGTGGACACGGGGTAACTCCAGCCCCACCATGCTTTAGTGAGGTACTACCTTTGGGGCATTTATGGGTAAATTTTGCTTTTTTCAGACAAATGAGTCACCGCTCCTGCCCGAGAGCGTAGCCCTCGGTGCACGGCGGCAAATTCTGCAAAGTACAATATAGTGGAATGCGTACCTCCAGGAACATTTTTAGGGTGCCAGCGTCTATCTACCAAAGAGATAATTTAATAAGGAGTCTATGATGAAGAACAAATCACTTTTACTCTCGGCTTTGGTCGGGCTGGCGCTGTTGCTGAGCGCCTGCGCCGGGATGACCGTCAACCAGGAAGCCCCGCCGCCCGAGCGCACCCTGAGTGTTTCCGGGACCGGGACCGCCAACCTGACCCCTGACATCGCCTACGTGAACATCGGCGTGCACACCGAAGCGCCGACCGCCGACGAGGCTGTCGCGGAGAACAATACCCAAACCGAAGCGCTCATTGCAGCGCTGACCGATTTCGGCATTGAATCCAAGGACATCCATACGACCAATTTCAGCATCTGGCCAATGGACAGGTATGATCCGACCACCGGCCAGCCCACTGGCGAGAAGACCTACGTGGTGGATAACCAGGTCTCGGTCACGGTGCACGATCTCGAAACGATCGGCGACCTGCTCGATACGGCGATTCAGGCAGGAGCCAACACGGTCAACAGCATCCAGTTCGATGTCGCTGATAAGGATGCAGCCCTGGCGCCCGCCCGTGATGCAGCCGTAAAAGACGCCAATGCGAAAGCCCAGGAACTAGCGGCTTCTGCAGGTGTGGAGCTGGGTGAACTAATTTCCGTAAGCTACCTCGACAGCCCGGTCTACCCGCTCTACGATGGACGCGGTGGCGGGGCAGCGGCTGAAGCAGCGGCCGTGCCGATCCAGCCTGGGCAGTTGACCTTCACCGTAACCGTCAACGAAACGTACGCCATCAAGTAAGAGACATTCGCCTCTGAAGAAACCTGAACCTGCCTCCGCGATGGAGGCAGGTTCTTTGTGATTTTTCCCTCTCCCGGCTCCCTTCGGGAGTGCTTCGCGAGGAGAGGGACGGGGTGAGGGGGTCACGGTTATAATCTTCAAATCCTTTTCGAAAGCAGGAGTCACCATGCTCACAGTTGGTTACATCGGTCTCGGGTTGATGGGCAAGTCGATCGCGCGCAATATTCTTAAGGCAGGGTTTCCTCTGGTCGTCCATAACCGTTCGCGCCGCGCCGTAGATGAGCTTACTGCAGAAGGTGCGACCGCCGCGGCATCTGCTCGGGAAGTCGCGGCCCGGGTGGACGTGGTTTTTACCAACCTGCCGGATACTCCCGATGTTGAGCAGGTTGTGCTCGGCGAAAATGGGATTCTCGAAGGTGCCCATGAGGGCCTTGTGTATGTAGACAACTCCACGATCAAACCGGCCGCGGCGCGCACGATCGCTGAAAAGCTTGCCGCAAGGAATGTCTACGCCCTGGATGCACCTGTCTCCGGTGGGGATATCGGCGCCCGGGATGGGACATTGACCATCATGGTCGGCGGCGACGCGTCTGCGCTGGAGAAGGTGATGCCGGTCTTTCAGGCAATAGGCAGGACCGTGACCCACGTCGGCGACTCAGGCGCGGGACAGGTGGCGAAAGCCGCCAACCAGATTATGGTTGCCGCCCAGATGGTGGCGATGGGCGAGCTGCTGGTCTTCTCGAAGAAGGCTGGTGTGGACCCAAAAAAGGTTGTTGAGGCGATCAAAGGCGGCGCAGCCCAGTGCTGGTCCCTGGACGTCAAGCCGCCGCGCCTGTTCGACGGGAACCGTAACCCTGGTTTCAAAGCCTACATGCAGCTGAAGGATTTGGGGATCGTCCTGGATACTGCCCGTGAATATGACATCCCTGTGTCTGGGACGGTCGAGAACACCCGACTCTTCCAGGAGATGGTCGACATCGGCATGGGCGAGCTGGATAACTCGGCAGTGGTGGGCGTGATCGAAAAGCGGGCGGGAGTAAACATCGTTTAAAGGTTGGAAGGTTTAGACCTTCCAACCATATACAAGGAAGTCAATGAACAAATACTGGCCTTACCTCCGTGATTATAGTTTGATCCTGATCAGCTCGATCATCCAGGCATTCAGCCTGCGTGTCTTCTTCGTCCCGGCTGACCTGGCGTCGGGAGGGGTGAGCGGCATCGCCCAGCTGATCAATCACTTTACAGGCTGGCCGATCGGTTTGATGATCCTTCTGGGCAACATCCCACTCTTTGCGCTGGGCTGGCGTTTTCTTGGCGGTCGCCAGTTTGCCCTACGGACCGCCTTTGCAATCGTCACATATTCGCTGTTTACCGAGTTGATATTGCGGACGCCCTTATTCGCGCCGAACGGCGCAGCAACTCAACTGATTCGGGACCTGCAGGGAGATATTTTCCTCAATACCCTCTACGGCGCGATTATCAGCGGCATCGGGTATGGACTCGTCTATCGCGCCCGCGGCACAAGCGGCGGCTCGGATATTCTCGCCCGCATTCTGAACCATTATCGAAGCATGCCGGTGACCCAGAGCTATTTAATGGTGGATACGATTGTCATCCTGGGCGCAGGTTTCGTCTTTGGATGGAAGTCGGCGCTTTATTCCATGATCGCTTTATACGTGAGCGGGCTGGTCGCCGAAACGACGCTCGAAGGCGGTGGGACTGTCCGCACGGCGATGATCGTCACCCGTGAGCCCGAGGCAGTCTCGAACCGCGTGATCGAGAAGCTCGAACGCGGCATCACCGTCCTGGAGGGGACCGGCGCGTACACTGGTGCGGATCGTCCTGTCCTGTATTGTGTCGTCTCACGCGCCGAGGTCGCTGCATTGAAGGCGATCGTCCGTGAAGCTGACCCGCAGGCGTTCATGGTCATCGGCGCTGCTCATGAGGCTCTGGGTGAGGGATTCAGACCGTTGAAGTCGTGATGGCATCTTATCCAAACTGGCTGATCACGCCTGCGATCAGGCTGATCTGCCCGAGATGATAGGTGAGGCTGTTGAGAATGCGGATATTGCCGATGGGGGTAACGAATTTATTCCAGGCCAGGAACAGGTCGGACATATAAAACAGGAACGCGCCCGCACTGACGAAGAATGCCGCGCCGGTCGACCAGGCGGGATCGAAGATCGTGGACATGGCTGCATACAGCATGAGGGAGACCAGCAGGCCATACAGGATAACCGGGTAGACCAGACGATTCTGTTCAGCGGCGCGTATGGCGCCGACGATGCGCCGTAGAATTCGGATGCCGTTGAGAAAAATAAAAAACAGCAGGACGAAAGACCAGACGGTGAAGCTGATCAGCTGCTCATTGAAACCAATAATGTAGCAAATATGGGTCATCAGGAACGCAGCCAGTCCGACCAGGAACCTGCGCTCCAATGAAATCATCAATAGGATGTCTCCCGCCAATGAAAACAAAAGTCCCACTCCAAACCAGAGCACGTTCGCCTGCAGGCCGTTTTCCAGAACCAGCCAGATGAAAAGACAAATGATGACTGCTGGTCTGGCAAGCCTCTCGAGCCAGGGAATGTTTTTCTGAACAGCCAGCGCTGCAAGTCCGGCAAAGATCAGGGCTAGGATCGGCCACAGTAGCACGGATATCTCCTGATATTTTATGTCATTGCGACCTTCGGGAAGCAATCTCGCGGCTCAACCAGAGGGTTGCTTTAAAGAACAATTCGTGCTCGCGATGAGGTTGCTTCGCTTCGCAAGGCAGCGTACGCCCGCTTCGCTCGCAATGACAGGTTGTTACTTTCTCTTCTTCTTTATTTTATATCCCAGGCGCATCATGGCGTTCTCGTCGTTGCGCCAGTCTTTCAATACTTTCACACGCAGGTCCAGATACACAGGCCGGCCGCCCATTTCTTCGATCTGTCGCCGCGCCTGGGAGCCAATGGTCTTCATCATCTTCCCACCCTCGCCGATCAGGATCCCCTTTTGGGAGTTGCGTTCCACGAAGATCGTCGCGGCGATGTATAACATGCCATTTTCTCGCTCGGTAAACTCGTCCACGCGCACGCCCACGCCGTGCGGGACCTCGTCGCGCAGGTTCAACAGGCAGGCCTCACGGATCAGGTCCGCGGCGATGTCGCGCTCGTACGAATCCGTGACCTGCTCCTCGTCGAACTCCGGCGCCCGGAAGGGACTGAGAGATACGAGCAGTTCGCTCAATTGTTCCAGGTTCTGGTTTTCAGCCGCGGAGATGCGGACGACGTGCGTCTCCTTCTTCACCAGGGCCTGATACGCTTCGAGGCGCGCCTCCAATGCCTCCGCCGGGACCAGGTCGATTTTATTGGCGGCCAGCACGAGCGGGGTCCGACGCGGGGTGCTGTTCAGGAGCGACCCGATCTGCTTATCCTCCTCCGTTGGCCTGGCGGAGACATCCACCAGCCACAGGATCACATCTACACCTTCCAGCGATTCCTGCGCCTCCTGGTTGAGGAACTGTCCCAGCTTGTGGCGCGGACTGTGGATACCGGGCGTATCCACGAACACCAGCTGGTATGAATCGGCGGTGAGAATCCCGAGCTGACGCTTGCGGGTGGTCTGCGGCTTGGGCGAGACAGCAGCAACCTTCTGCCCCAGCAGCGCGTTGACCAGCGTGGACTTGCCGACATTGGGTCGTCCAAGGATGGCGATAAAGCCGGAACGGAAATCATTCATGCCATCACCGCGCCTTCCATTTTCAGCAGCCATTCCTTGGTCCTCAAGCCCTCTCCGCCGCCGTAGCCATGCAGCTTGCCATCCCTGCCGATGACGCGGTGACAGGGAACCACCAGCGGCATGGGATTGGTGGCATTGGCTCGTCCGACCGCGCGCGAGGCGTTGGGCCTGCCGATCTCGACCGCGATATCGTGATAGGTGCTGGTCTCTCCATACGGGATTCGGAAGACCGCCTGTAGGGCTTCGCGTTGGAACGGGCGGAAGAGCGACCAGTCGATGGGGATGGTGAACGCGCTCCGCTTGCCGTTCAAGTATTCACCCAGCTCCCTGGCATACGGCGCGATCTTTTTACTGTTAGGCTGGATGGGGCGCTTGAGTCGCTGGAGATAGGAATCGAAATGGATTTGAGAATCTGCCCATTCAACCGCGACCAGGCCCAGGTCCGAGGCGGCGAGGCGCAGGTCACCCAGGCAGGTCCTGTTCAATTCACCGATATAGATTGGAGAGCCAGATGTCTTCACCATAGTGCTGTGCATTTGCAATCCTGTTAATTGTCCCCTTTTAGAGGGCAATCGTGGGGTAATCGTAGGTTTCACGTCAAGCAGGTTTGAGTCCAGTATGATAAATTTGATGCAGTAAGGTGATTTCTCTTCTCCTCCTTTCGCAAGAGAGCCGCGGTCGGCGTCCGCGGTTCTCGCACTTTAAAGGGGCGTCATCAGCATTATAATAATAATTGAACACGCAATAAAGAGTATAAGCCCGAAAACAGGGGTGCGGGCGCCGAAGGGACACGCACCCCTGTTTTCGGGTATCCTTTTGAATTGCGTGAAGCATTAATGTGAATACTTCCTGTGAGGATGTCATGACAGTACAAATCACAATTGTTGGATTGGGACAGATCGGTTCTTCGATCGGGCTGGCGTTGAAGGCGCGCAACCTGGACCTGCGTGTCGTTGGACATGACAAGGATTCGCAGGCAGCCAAAGAGTCACA
>DATFET010000028.1:0-4764 GCA_035250835.1 Anaerolineales bacterium | reverse complement strand
CCATTCATGACGTTGCAAAATCCCTGATGGATCATGCTCCTGCTAACGGCTGGGAGCTGTGGATGTATCAGGACGAAAATGGGCAGAAGATCGTGATCGATGAGTTAAGAGAAACGATTCGAAAGATGAATGGCAAAGGCTGAACGCTTGGCCTTTCACCTTCCGTCAAGGAGTTCACATGAATATCACCCTCAAAATCAATAGCGTCGAACATACAATTGAAATCACTGCATCTACAAGTCTGCTGGCCGCGCTGCGCGGGCTTGGCTTTTACGGGATCAAATTCGGCGATGAGCAGGGACTCTCAGGCGCGGATACGGTCCTGCTGGATGGAAAACCCGTCAATGCCGGGTCGATGCTTGCTGCCCAGGCTGAGGGCCACGACATTGTAACCGTTGAAGCTTTGGGCGAGCACCCTGAAATGGGATGGCGCAAGACCGAAGGATTGCATCCTCTGCAGCAGGCATTCGTTGAATCGGGCGCGATCCAGTGTGGATACTGCACGCCGGCCCAGATCCTGGCGGCGAAAGCGCTGCTCGAAAAGAATCCGAACCCGAGCGAAGAACAGGTGCGGGATGCCATTGCGGGAGTCCTGTGTCGCTGCACAGGTTATCTCAAGCCGGTCCAGGCTGTATTGAAAGCCGCGGCTGTCATGCGCGGCGATACTGAAGTCAGCGAGCAATTGTCGGCGGGCAGTGACCCGTTCGCCTTTCCAACTGCACCCGCCGACTCGGGTTTCGATTCGCCCAACCCATCGTTCGTCTCAACCAATGTCATGCCAAAGGTGATCGTAACGCCTCAAACGCAGACCTACCAGACCGTTGGCAAGCCCGAAAAGAAAGTGGATGCGATCAAGCTGGTGCAGGGTAAGCCTGCCTTCACCGCGGACATCGACATGCGCGGCATGTTGTATGCGCGCGTATTGCGAAGCCCACATGCGCATGCACGTATCCGGAATATCGATGCGACCAAAGCGAGAGAGCTGAAAGGTGTTGCGGCGGTATTGACCTGGCAGGATATCCCGCGCGTTGTGTACTCCACCGCGGGACAATCCGACCCGATCCCCGGACCGCTGGATTCATTCTCGCTCGACAACAAGGTTCGCTTTGTAGGGGACCGCGTCGCGATGGTGGCCGCGGAAACTCCAGAGATTGCGGAAAAGGCTCTTGAATTGATCGATGTTGATTATGAAATCCTGCCAGCCATTCTCGACTCGCGCCGATCCATGGATGAAAATGCGCCGCGGATCCACGACGAGCCTGAGTTCATCAACTTCGCCGATTCAAACCCAGCGAAGAATCTGGCGGCTCACATCCGCATCGACATCGGTGACGTGGAAAAAGGATTCGCCGAAGCGGACGAGATCTTCGAAGCAGAATATGAAGTACCGAAAGTGCAGCAGGTTCATATCGAGCCGCACGTCTGCGTGACCTATTGGGACGAGGATGATCGGCTGGTCATTCGCACGTCGACGCAGGTGCCGTTCCATGTGCGCAGGATGCTGGCACCGGTGCTGAACCTGCCCGTCAAGCGGATACGCGTCGTCAAGCCGCGCATCGGCGGCGGGTTCGGCGGCAAACAGGAAGTGCTGATGGAGGACGTCCCCGCCCATTTGACGATCGCCACCAAGAGGCCGGTCATTTATGAGTACACTCGTGAAGAAGAATTCATCGGTGCTCGCTCGCGTCACCCGATGAAAGTCCGCATGAAGACCGGCGTGAAGCGCGACGGCACCATCACAGCCAATTCGATGTACGCACTGTCAGATACCGGTGCGTATGGCTGCCACGCGCTGACCGTGACCGGCAATACCGGTCATAAAGCAATGGCTTTATATGTCGGCGATGGAGAATATCGCAGGGCTCCGAACATCCGCTTTTACGCCGACGTGGTCTACACCAACACACCGCCGGCCGGCGCTTTCCGCGGTTACGGCGTCCCGCAGGGATACTGGCCGCTCGACCGCCACATGGAAAAGATCGCCCGCGCCCTGGGTCTCGACCCGATCGATTTCCGCCTGAAGAACGCGATCCATCCCGGGGAATTTCATCCATTTTCCACCGCCTGGAATGAAGGACGCGAGCCGCGGCCCGAGATCGTCCACACGGTTGGGCTCGAGCAATGCGTGGCGCAGGGCAGGGCCGCCATCGGCTGGGATGATAAATATGGGAATGAGGAGTGGCATCTTAATCGGTCTAAAGTCGAAGGTCAATCGTCGAGTGAGACCTTTGACATCCGACATTCGACCAAAAGAAGAGGCATCGGCGTTGCCATGGTCATGCAGGGGACTGCCATTCCGTATCTGGATATGGGCGGCGCATCGATCAAGATGAACGATGACGGTTCGTTCAATCTGCTGGTTGGAGCAACCGATCTCGGCACCGGCTCGGATACTGTTCTTGCGCAGATGGCAGCCGAGGTGCTGGGGGTGCCGCTGGAAGATATGATCACGTATTCCTCAGACACAGATTTCACGCCGTTCGACAAAGGCGCGTATGCTTCGTCGACAACCTATATTTCAGGGACGGCCGCGGTCATGGCAGCTGAGAAATGTGCGGAACGCATCCGCCTACGCGCCGCCATGATGTTGGGGCTCGCGGAGTCCGAAGCCACATCGATCCGATTAGCGAACAGCCAGGCGATTGCAGCCGATGGCCGCAGCGTCCCATTCACCGAAATCGCACTTGATTCTCTGCATCGAAACAACCAGGAACAGATCATGGGCGTGGCATCTTATGTCTCGCCGGTCTCGCCGCCTCCATTCGCGGCGCAGTTCGCCGAAGTCACTGTGGATGCGGAGACCGGCCAGGTGACGGTCGACCGGCTCGTGATGGCGGTCGATTCGGGCGTGATCGTCAATCCCCTCACAGCTTCCGGGCAGATCGAAGGCGGTATGACTCAGGCGCTCGGCTACGCGGTCTGTGAAGAGATGCGCTACGATGAAGAGGGAAATGCCATCGAGCGCGACCTGGATCATTATCACATCTTCCGCGCCGACGAAATGCCGGACCTCGAAACCATCTTTGTGGAAACCTTCGAGCCGAGTCACCCGTTCGGCGTCAAGGCGGTCGCCGAGATCCCCATGGACGGCGTCGCGCCGGCAGTCGGCAATGCCATTCTCGACGCGCTGGGCGTCAACGTGGACAACATCCCCGTCACGCCGGAGAAAGTCTGGAAAGCGATGAAGGCAGCCTAGCTTTCGAGTTAAAAGATATGGGATAGGCAATCATGCCTATCCCATTTTTAATCCCTATTACTCAGTTCATCCCGATCCCACGCGCCATGAATGCCGCCGCGAATAGGACAACGATAAGTCCTATCACCTCCAGGGAAAGCAGGAGCCGGGTCCGCTTGAATTCTTTATCGGTAATCTCTGGCGTCTTATTTTCTTTCAGTGTTTTATTCCAGCGGAGATATCGTAGGGTTGGGTCAATGGACAATAATCCAACAATCAGGAACGCGACCATCTTTAACCAAAAAAAAGGGTTATTGCCATAATATACCGCTCCCTTTTCGAAAAAGTAAACCCGCAATAGACCAGCAATCAGCAATAAACCTGCGGAAATTCCATACATCAGATCAGCCCGCTGGATGCGGCGTGCCTCTTCAATGGTCAAGCCTTGTCGATAGGCGATGAACTCATAGACGACACATGCCGCCAGCGTGAACGCCAGTAAGTGATGCAGGAATGCCATGAACGAAGTTGTAACCATTAAATTAATCCTCTCACACCAACCAACAACCGATTTACCAATTACCTAAACCTTCCCTACTTCTTCTCAGGATGACTCCTGTACCAGGCAATCGTTTCCCGGATCGCCTCACGGATCGGTGTGGCTTGCATACCAAATATCTTTTCGAACCTGCTCGAGTCGATGACAAAAGGCTTTTCATATTCATACATCATCTCCACGGATTCTTTCGCCTCGGGAATGAAGAGGCCGCCGATTGTCATCATCATCTTTCCCATACTGCTCATCTTTGGCTCGACCCCTGCTTCTTCAGCGAACAAGCTCACCAGCTCAGCCTGTGTCATCTGCGGCTCATCGTTCGGTACGTGCCACGCCTGTCCATCTGCATCATCGCGTTCGCCGAGGATCACCAGAGCTTTTCCAAAATCCTTTACGTAGGTATGTGTATGCGGCAGGTCGGTACGACCGATCAATTGGGCAGACTTCCCTCGCAATAACGGATAAAACACGCGTTCCCCCATTGTTGAGTCTGTGCCCCAGGGACCAAAGAAGTTTCCCCCGCGAGCTGCTGTGACTCGTACACGTCCCTCCTTGTGGGCATCGAATGCAGCGCTGGAAATCTCTCCGCGGACTCGCCCTTTGCGGGTGTGGGCGTTGTATGGCATCTCCTCGGTCACGGGCTTGCCATGTGTATCGCCATACATGTATACATTCTCGACCAGCACAAGCTTAGCGTTGCTTCCCGATAAGCCTTCGAGGATGGATTTCTGCAGCCGCGGAAATTTTTCGGGCCACTGGTGGTAGTGCGGCTGGGCAGATTGATAGACCACCTTTGCATCTCGCGTCACCGCGCGGACGTTAGCCGGATCGTAAAGATCTGACGCGACCACCTCCACCCCATCGGGAACTTCGTTCATCTTCCCGGAACGGTTGACCATACGGACAGATTCGCCTCGCCTGACGAGTTCCTCTGCAACGGCGCGCCCGATTGCGCCTGTACCCAGAACGACATGTTCGGTTGTCATCGCGAACACCCTTTAGTCCGTTCCCAATACGGGACCGCTGGATTTGT